>CAZCAL010000068.1:0-15122 GCA_964496625.1 uncultured Verrucomicrobiaceae bacterium
CGGTGGCGGCACAGCCATTGGAAGCGCCGCGATGCGTGCATTGCCCATCGGCTTTCCGAAGGTCATGGTCTCCACTCTCGCGGCGGGCAATGTCGCGCCATACGTCGGCACCAAGGACATCGTCATGTTTCCCAGCATCGTCGATGTCTCTGGCATCAATAGGATTTCTCGCGTACTGCTGGCCCGCGCCGCCGGGGCCATCTGCGGCATGGTGGAGGTGGATGTGCCCTCAGGTGAAGACAAGCCGCTCATTGCCGCATCCATGTTTGGTAACACCACCGATTGCGTCAATGCGGCCCGTGAATCCCTCGAGGCAGCAGGCTATGAGGTGCTGGTTTTTCACTCCACCGGAATGGGTGGTAAAATCATGGAAAGCCTCATCGAGTCCGGCCTCATCAGTGGCGTCCTCGATGTTACTACCACCGAGTGGGCAGACGAACTCGTCGGCGGCATCCTCGGCGCAGGGCCGACTCGCCTGGATGCAGCGGCGAAGACTGGCACGCCCAGCATCATCACACCAGGCTGTTTGGACATGGTGAACTTCGGCGAGCGAGCCACCGTTCCGCCCCAATACGAAGGCCGCACCTTTTACATTCACAATCCTCAGGTGACCCTGATGCGCACCTCCGCTGCGGAGTGCACTGAACTTGGCCGTATCCTTGCCGAGAAAGCCAACGCTAGCACTGGTCCCGTCAGTGTGTTGCTACCATTGCGAGCCATCAGCGTCATCAGCGCCGTGGGGAAACCCTTCCATGATGCGGAGGCAGACCGCGCGCTGTTTGACAGCATCCGCAAGCATCTCCGTTCCGATATCCCTCTCATCGAAATGGATTGTGAGATCAATGATCCAGCCTTCTCTTCTGCCTGCGTGAAGGCATTGCTGAAACAGATGGCGGGCTGAGCAGTTTACTGCACCTTATGCCCGTCATCGCCCGCACCATTCTCCTGCTCGTCGCATCGAACGTCTTCATGACCTTCGCTTGGTATGCGCATTTGAGAAATCTGAACGAAAAGAAGTGGTATATCGCGGCCTTTGTCAGTTGGGGAATTGCGCTCTTTGAATACCTGCTTCAGGTCCCTGCGAATCGTATCGGTTACACCGCCTACAACCTTGGCCAGCTCAAGATTCTCCAGGAGGTCATCACTCTTTCAGTGTTTATCCCCTTCTCTCTCTTTTACATGAATCAGCCCTTCAAACTAGACTATCTTTGGGCTGGTCTCTGCATGGTCGGTGCGGTGTACTTCATGTTCCGCAGCTGAGGCCTAGCCAAACAGCGATACCAACGGCTTCCCGTCTTCCAACAGATTGTAGGGCCGACCAAGTGCATCGGTTGCACTTAGATCATTGATGCCCATGCCGTAATACACAGTTTTCGCGATATCCTCTGGGCGGATTGGTTGATCTTTGGGAAACTCCGCGCGTGCATCCGTGCCGCCGATCACTTGGCCTCCTCGCACACCGCCACCTGCCATCAGCACACTCATGCAGGCCGTCCAGTGATCACGCCCGGCACCAGACACACCACCCGAACGTCGATCTCCAATCTTCGGCGTGCGGCCCATCTCACTCGTCACCATCACCAAGGTCTCATCCAGCAAACCATGCGCCTGCATGTCGTCCATGAAGGCGGAGAAGGCGCGATCAAAGTGCGGGAGCAAATACTTGCGCAAGCAATTGAAGTTATCCCCGTGGGTATCCCATCCTCCCGCGCTTTTGCACTGCTTAGCGATGCGATCGTCTTCCTTCCAATAGACGGTCACAAACGGAACCCCAGCCGCCACCAATCTGCGCGCCATCAGCAGGCTCGTGCCATTGACCGTGTCTCCATATCGTTCACGGATGTTTGCGGGCTCCGCGCCGATATCAAAAGCATCCGCCGTATTGGAGGAAGACAGAAGGGAAAAGGCACGCTCCTGGTGCCGCAGACTTGCCTGCACCTGCATGTCCAGATCCAGATCGCTCCGCGCCCCATCCAGTGCCCTCAAGAGACTCTGCCGATCCTTCAGTCTCGCCTGTGTCATGCCATCGCCCTGCAAGGTCAAGGTGGGCGAGCTGAATTTGAGTGGCTGCTCAAAACTACCGGTCAGGTAGAAAGGATCGTGCTCCATGCCCAATTTTCCCGCAAATTGCCCTGGGCGAGTGAACGGAAGGCGACTCGGTTTGTGAGGTAGCGAGATCACCTGAGGCAGACTCGGGTGCTGCGGCTTGCGCGATCCGACCACACAGCCCATGTAGGGCCAATCGTCCGAGTGCGGCCGCCGGTCATTGCCCTGCTGCTTGAAGGTGATGTCTGGAGGATGCCCGGTGAGATTGTAATAGTAGCCGGCGTGATGATCCCCTGTCGCTAAGCCCCCATCGGTGATGCCATGCACCAGTGCAAAACGATGCGCATGCTTTGCCAACAGCGGCAAATGCTCGCAAAGCTGGATGTCTGGCGCAGAGGTCCGCATCGGCTTAAATTCACCGCGATATTCCATTGGAGCCTCAGGCTTCATGTCCCACATGTCGATGTGGGAGGCTCCCCCACAGAGGAAGAACAAGACTGTGGACTTGGCTGGGCGAGGGTTCACCGGCAATCCCCCATTCCCCGACGCCCGCACCCCTGGGCCGACCCGCAATGCCGACAGCCCCGCCGTCGATGCCGTGAGGAAGGCTCGACGATTCATGGCGGAACGGAACATGGGCGCGTCCATGGTGGCGAAAGAAGTTCAAGACACTACGCCCCTGATTCCCCTAGCCTATCTTACCACCGAAATTTTAGTGCAGACTTTCTCCCGAGCTGAAGCGTCCTTCGGGTTCAGCATGGCTTTTGGCTTGGACCAACTTCGCAGCAGGACAGAACGGATTGACCTAGCGCACCCAAGAATTTCAGGTCCCAACCGTTATTTCAATAGTGCCGCATTGAAGGGATTGCACTCCCCGATACTTGGCCTAACATTTCACGAATACCGTTTTATCCCCATGAAAGCCCTGCTTGTACTTATCCTCGCCGCCGCCCTCGGTTTTGTGGCCTATCAATACATCTACCCACCGCTTGCCGATTCACTGGGCTGGGAAAAACTGAAGCCACAGAATGAAATCGTCGTGGTCGAAGCGCCGAAGCCCAAAGAAGTGGTCGTCGTCGCGCCAAAGCCTAAAGAGGAGCCAAAACCAGAGCCAAAACCAAAAATGGCACCTCCACCAGCACCCATGCCGGTGCCTGAAATGCCCAAAGTTGAGCCGGTAAAGAAGGACCCCAACGAATTCGTTGCCCCGACACTGCGCTCCATTGAAGAAGTCACCCAAAATTGGGCCGTGATCCCTCCTAGCGTCTTCGGCAAGCAGATCATGATGAAGAAAGATCTGGAATTGGAATTGAAGTCCAGCAATGCAACTGCCAAAACCAAAATCGCCGCGGGTGGCTCCATTTTCGTTGTCGGCCAGCAGGGTGACGAACTTTTTGTTTCCACCGCTCCAGGTTCACCGATGCGCGCTTTAGTCCACATGGATGACACCAACATCAAGGAATGGATGACGGACATTTACGAAAAGTGGAAGGTGACATACATCGATTCTCTCCGTCGAGCTCATGAGTACAAATTGGCAGCAGCGGAGCGTGCTAAGAATGCGCCAAAAACGGCAGCCAAAGCCGGTGGCGGTGGAGGCGGCAATGCAAAGCCTGAACGTGATGCCGACGGAACTTACCCCATGCTGATCGCCAGCATGAAGGCTGGCGAGGTCACTGAAATTAAGCCGGACATCATCAAAGAATGGGGTGACCCCGTTCAAGAGACTGTGGAAAAGAAGGAGTACTGGACCGTTAATGTGAAGTACACAACCGAGACCCCATTCGGGAAATTTGACACCGAGGCGCAGGCTCGCATTTTTGGCGGCCGCGTTGAGAAGTGGGTCTATACAGGCTCCGGCGAAACGGTGCCGTAGCCGATGCCTCGTAAGCCATGATCCGGCGAGGCCTTCTCGTGTTTGTGCTGACGACGTTCATCGTCCACGCTCAAAACGCACCGATAGTTAAGAGGCTCTCATCGAGGGAGTTTCCGTCTGTATTCCAGGCTTGGCATGGCGCAACTCCTGTAGCCGGTGCTGACGCCGTTGCGATGCAGTCTATGCACGATCTCGTGTTCTTGCATCCGTCGATGATCGGCCTTCAGTCCGACGCTGAGTTTGAAGGCACCGCCTTTGAATTTACGGCCGCCAGCATTGCTGCAGCCAAGGCAAGGCGGGCAGCCCTTCGAGCAAAAAATCCCAATTCAATTTTGCTCGCAGAGATTCGCTATCGCGACGCACCCAAGGGCTTTATCCCGGAGGACGCGGCGTGGTGGAAGAAGGATGCTGAGAACAAGTTCATCCTCGGATGGGCAGAGGGCGGATATCGCATGCTGGATGTGGCCCAAACAGACTGGCAAGAGCAAGTCGCCAAACGCAGCAAAGCCGTGATGGACACGAAAGCTTTCGACGGCGTCATGCTCGACTGCTGGGTGGACGACGAACCGCACCTCAATCTCATTCGTCGGGTCCGTGAGGTTATAGGCCAGGACGCTCTGGTGCTTGTGAATTCGAACGACTTGCCAATCCCGCTCACATCGCCGCACATTAACGGCCTTTACATGGAATGCTATCGCACCAAGTCACCGGAAGATTGGAAGCGCATATCGGAAACGCTGCGCTGGGCTGAGACGAGCCTCCGCACTCCTCGCATCAATTGCGTCGAGACCTGGTATCATGCTTCGAGGCGTGACTTTGATCTGATGCGTGCGGTGACGACGCTTTCGCTAACGCATTCGGACGGTTACTGCTTATTTGCTGACCCAAATGACCTCCCGACTCCAGACCATCTTCATGACTGGTATACCTTCTGGGACAAAGGCCTGGGAAAACCCGCTCGCCCAGGCATGCAGCGTGCCGATGGGTCTTGGGAGCGGACTTTTTCCGGTGGCACTGTCATCTACAACCCTGCGGGAGGATCTACCGTTCCGGTTTCCTTTGATACACCTCATCGAAGCCGGGCCTCGGGGCGCATTGGCACTCAACACACCGTGAACGCGAATGACGGTGACATTTTTCTTCGAGACTAGACCAACTGAAGCGCAACGTTAGACAGTTGCCCAAAAAGCCTCTGTCTGCCCCGCATCTGGGCGAATCTCAATCAGGCAGACGCGAGGCAACTGAACCTCAAGGTCGCTGGAATCAAGAGCTAAACGGTAATCAATTCCCCACAGTTTTGCCAAGGGCTCAAAGGAAATTGAATGGCGGTTTTCAATAATGCTACGCACTTCATCGGGTGAGGCCTTCAAGCCAGGAACCCGCGCAAAGATTTTGCCACCACCATTGTTGATGACCACGATCCGAAGCCGCACAGCGCCCATCTGGCGGATGATCCACGGCCCGGCCAAGTCGTAGAGCGCGCTGAGATCGCCGACGATCAGCCAAGCTTCTTCGGCACCAACAGCGCTCCCCAGGAACGTTGAGACGAGGCCGTCGATGCCATTGGCACCCCGGTTGGCATACGTCTCCAGCGATGAACTGCTGCTAGCCAGATCCCATTCGCGAATCGGCAGACTGTTTCCCAAAAAAACCTGACTTCCCGGCGGAATGTGGTTCTGAAGGCGACCCATCCAAGCTGGCTCTGACAGCGGTTGCGTAGTCCTTGCCGCGAGGAGCTTGCCCTTGACGTCAGCGGCGACTGATCGGTGCGTCACCATCCGCATGCCACAGTGGTCTACCCACCTCCAGTCAGATGCGTAACGTATTGTTTCCCACGGCAGAGTCTTCACCAACTCGGTCCTTGCCAGGCCAGAAAATCCTGTCGTGCACACGTTCATGACCGCAACGCTGGGCGCATCTTCCAGATCCCGCCACCAGCGCCACGATGGAACACCGCCGATCCGCAGCACCTTTGAGGGCATGATCGCCCGCAATGTTCGTTCGCCGCCTTCCAGCAGCAGCCCACTTAACTCGCGGTGTCCGCCCAAATTCGCCGTCGCCTCCGCCACAATCGGTGCCTGGAGTCCGCTCAAAAATGGCACCACCTCAGCCGCATCCTCTGGGTGCAGACCGGATGCCACAACCACCAGATGGGTGCTGTCATCGATCCAATCGCGAAGCATTGCCGCAGAGGCTTCACCATCCACAGCCACCTCCATCTGAGGCTTTGTGCCCGTTCCAAAATCGAAACCCAGCGGGCTCGTTTCCAGCGGTTCAGCCAAACAAACATTCAGATGGACGGGCCCACGTCGAACCTCATTCGCAGCAATCAAGCCCTCACAGTCAGCTGCATCGATATCAAAATTGGTGAGGACTTGTCGCCCAAAGAGGTCCGCCTGTTCAATGGCCTGAGGTGCGCCAGTGCCCCGATAGTTCTTCGGGCGATCCGCAGTCACGACGATCAGTGGCAGCCCTTGGTAACGAGCCTCAATCACCGCAGGTAAAAGCTCCGCCGCAGCGGTCCCGGATGTCACCACGACGGCGACAGGACTCCGCGAAACCATCACCCTACCCAGAGCAAAAAAAGCTGCACAACGTTCCTCAAAGAAGTTCCAGAGCTTCAGCCCCTGGCTTGCCGCCAGCGCCGCGACGAGGGGCGCATTCCGCGCACCTGCAGCCACACACACTTCCCTTACCCCGCTATTCGCCAAATACCGTAGCACCTGGGCGATCACTTCCGCATTGGGCGTCGATGTGCTCATTTTGATCAGAGCCCGAGTAGGTTCACCACCGCTTCACGCTTGAGCCGCAGTTCACGCCATTCGTGATCAAAGGCACTGCCGCCGACGATGCCGCAGCCTGATGGAAGCGAAACTTTGCTGCCATCCCACGAGATCCCACGGATGGCCACGACGATCTGACAAACACCGTCCATCATGAACCCAAAGGGCGCTCCAAAAAAACCAGGCACACCCAGTTGTTTTCGATACTCCCTCAGCTTTGCCAACCATGGCTCCTCGCGTGGCAGGCACCCGACTGCCGGGGTCGGATGCAGCCAGGGCACGAGTTGTCCCGGATCTGCATCCTCGTGCAGGACGACCTTTAATGTCGATTGAAAGTGCCTCAACCCACCGGCTTGCAGCGCATGGCGAGGCTCGCGTGTCACTGCGCCCAGCTCGCCGAGACGATCGGTCAGGTAGCGCACCACGATTTCGTGCTCTTCGATTTCCTTCACATCGAGATCAAAATCTGACTGAGCCCCAGGCTTCGCGGTGCCAGCCAAGGCCATGGTTTCCACCTCGCGCCCTTGACTGCGGAACAGCAACTCAGGCGTCAGGCCCATAAATCCGGCTTTATCAGAGCCGTAGGCATACCCCCAGGAGTTCGGCGCACCTGCCAGCAGTTTCTCCAGCAATGGCAGCGGACGACCGGACAGGATCTTCCCGCTCTCGGTCAGCACCGGCACCATCTTCTCCAGACGCTTCGCCAGCACTTCACGGCGGATGCGCCTAAACGCCATCTTGAACCACTCGGTCGCAGGTTTTTCCCAGGCGATGGTTGGTGCGATGTCGCCATTCCAGCCGACAACTCCACCCACGTTTTCCGCCGTGATTTCGTGCAGACGTGTCGGCTGCTTCCATGGGGCGGGATCGCTGAGATCAAAATCGTTGATGTAAAATACGCCATCTCCCCCCGCAGGGCGGTCAGATGCTTTAAATGGTCCTTCCCCCAGCCATGCGGAACCGTCTGGGAGTCGGATAAATGCAAATTCAGTCATGTATCTCTCCACATTGAAACGATGTAGCCCTGTTGCAAGGATGAGCAGACTTTCGAAGTGAGGAAAAGAAGGTTATGAACACCAACCGCTACTCCTCCGTCAGAACCTCCAGATAGGCCAAACGACCATGAATACTGAAGCCGATGAGTTTTTGAAAATCGCCACTGACTATCAGTTGGGCGAGTTGGAGACCGAGGCACCCCACCCTTTCACGGTGTCATTGTCCACTTTGGCCCACGATGACCTGGGTGAAGCCGTCCGCCTCATGCAGATGGTTGATGTTCTGGCGCTCCAAAAGTTCGAGCGAGCTGCTGCGCCGCTGGAGCCCTTGGCGACCAGTATCCGCGACACCTTGGCCGCAGGTCATCGTGTATTTCTCTGCGGTTGCGGAGCCACGGGCCGCCTCTCGATGAGTGTGGAGATCTTTGCGCGCAGCGGAATCCTGCCGGTTGATGACCCCACACGGATCATCGCCTTCATGGCTGGGGGAGATTTGGCTTTGATCAAGGCAATTGAGGCCTTTGAGGACCATCCCGAATATGGAGCACGTCAACTGGAGGCGCTGGGCTTTGCCGCGGGGGACCTGCTCATTAGCACGACCGAAGGGGGCGAGACCCCTTTCGTTATCGGGGCCACCGTGCGCGCTGCTGAGATCTCCGACAACGCCCCCTGGTTTCTCTACTGCAACCCAGACGCCCAATTGATCGCCACCGTGGAGCGCTCCCGTCGCGTCTTGGAAAATCCGCGCATCCAGAAGTATTGCCTCGCCGTCGGTCCCATGGCCATCACCGGCAGCACGCGGATGCAGGCCAGCACCGTGCTCATGGCCGCTGTGGGGTTTGCCTTTTTGCACTCTCTGAACCCAGCCGAGGCCACGAAAGAGCCCGGTCGGCTGTTGCGCATCGCCCAGACTGTCTCCAACCAGTTTCTGGTCCCCTTCATTGAGGAGGAGTCCGCCATCTATGAGGACAGTGGGTATGTCCTATACCGAAGCCCACGGTTTGGCATCACCGTCGTCACAGACACCACGGAGCGCGCCCCGACATTTAGCCTAGCGCCTTTTGAGAACCAAAACGATCCGTCTCTACCCGCCTCTTGGTGCCACTTCATCATGCCGGAGCAACCTGACGCGCTATCCGCATGGCACGCGCTCCTTTGCCGAGCCCCGCGCACACTGGAGTGGCCAGGAGTTGCAGCGACGGCTGGTCAGCAAGTCCTGAGTGGCTATGACTTCTCCGTCCAACTCCTCAGGCACCGATTCCAGCGGCTCGGTGCTGTTGACCACGCATTCTTCAACATTGATGGCGAGGGAGACACGGTTCAGTTCTGCCTCGGCGATCACTTTGCCGCACTGCCGCTGCCAGGCATGACCGAATTCCACCGACACCTCGTCGTAAAGATGGCCCTGAATATCCATTCCACCCTCGTGATGGGCCGCATGGGTCGCTATCTTGATAACCTCATGACTTACGTCAAACCCAGCAACAATAAGCTCATTGATCGCGCCACCCGCTACGTGCAGATCCTGATGGAACGCCGCACCGCAGAGCGACCAAGTTACGAGACCACCGTGCGGGCACTCTTCACGGCTCGTGACTCTCTCAAATTGGGCGAACCCGTCGTGCTACGCACGCTGGAATCCTTATTAGCGCAGCGTCCCTCAACCCCGACCAGGGAAAAATAGATGCACCGCATCGCGCAGGATTCGTGAGCGACGGCTTGCGGAGTAGATGGCATCCTCTTCATCACGGCTGCGCTGCATCAGGTGATAAGCACCAATGGATTCAAAGGCTGCGTTGAGTGCGCCATCCATCGCCAGGTAGCGGCTCCCCGTCACAGTCAAATTTTCCACCAGTCCCCATGGCGGGAAGAACCCATAGCGATTCATTTTGTCTAACACGGTGTAGATCTCATCGGGATCACCCACCAGACCCCCAGACATTAGCATGTAGTGCGGGTAAATCACCTCCTCCGCTGGCAAATTGACGCCGCCCACATGGTAACCTGTGCCGTATTCGTCCTCGCCAGCCGATAGCCCATAAATGCCCAGTTCATCGGCCAGTGTTCCCCGCCAGCGCGTCTGAATGTAGTCCATCTGGGCCTGCAAGAGGGACCGCCGAGCATTCCGCCACTTTACCCCATTGACGGCGTCTGGCCGGTTCGAATCAAAGTCAGGATAGAACAGGCTCTGAATCTCTGCGATGAAGCCAGTCCCTTGCCAAGCCTGCCCTGGACGATCCAGCGGCGGTTTTACCTCCGCAGGTTGCGCCATCCGCCGCAGCATCATCACCAAGGCCGATTCCCCACCCCAGTCGCGCCAGCCACTCTCCAGCATCGTCGATCCATCCTCCCGCATCCCATGGCGGACGTGACCACTCGCCTGGGTTAGTGCATCAAAATCGATCTTCGCTACCTTCGCCTCCAGTTCCTGCGTCAGCGTATCCAGGCCCAGGATTTGCGTCGCAAGCAGCATCGAATGGTAATAAATCGCCGTGTCCACCGTGCTGTATTCGGTGCCTGGATGGATCACATGCCGCCCGTCCTGTGTTCGTAAAAAATGCGGTAGTAGTCCCAGCGGTGCCACCAACCCACCAACGACGGAGTTAATCCTCGCCACCGTTTCCTTGGCCACCTGAACATCCACCACGGGTGGGTCCATCGTGCCAGCGACCGCTGTCGCCAGTGCAAAGAGCCCCGTCGCCGGGACATTGTCAAAGGCCCCCGGTTCCAGGTGCGCCCGATCCCGCACCAGTCCAGACGCTGCATCGTAGCAACGTTCCAACTTCGCATAAGATCGCAGAAAGACCTCGTAGTCCCAGCGCAATGCGGGCCGCTCCATCCCAAGACACAGCCGCGATACGCAGAGGTCAGACCCTGGCTCGGCCGTCCAATTCAGAAATTTCCCATCGGGCACTGATAGTGGCGAGACCAACCAAGTGAACGGCGTAGGTCGGTCTGCCGCAACCTCCACGACGCGGGACCAACGCACCACCTCAGCGCTATTTTTGACCTCCACCTTCAGCCGCCCACGCCCC
Source organism: uncultured Verrucomicrobiaceae bacterium (assembly GCA_964496625.1). Taxonomy (GTDB): domain Bacteria; phylum Verrucomicrobiota; class Verrucomicrobiia; order Verrucomicrobiales; family Verrucomicrobiaceae; genus JACKQF01. Next base: position 10,736 of record CAZCAL010000068.1, read on the forward strand.
GAAGCTTCGATCAAGACCATCGTGACTTTTGGTTGGATGGCCCTTTCAATAAACCGCCCGTAAGGCCGGGAAAAATCCATCGCAGCGCCTGCATCGCGCCCCTGCCCTGCCAGCGAGTGCCACATCCCGGCCCAAGCGTCGGGCTGCTGGCTCAGATTTGCGCAGACCTCATCCTTCCGCCATACCATCTCGTATTCGGCCGGACCGTGGAAGCCGAAGTCCGTCCCAAGATCCGTGTAGGACGTAAAGGCATTCAGCCTGCGAGTGCCGGAGACCATGCCCGGCTGACTCCCAGCCTTGAGGCGAATGAAGTATTCCTGCACAGTCTGCCAGTCCAGCCGTGGTCGGGCATTATTCCCCATCTGCCCCATGACTCCACCCGTCCCACCCAGGACAAACAGAAGAACGAGAAAGTGATAGGAGCGGCAAAGCATGGTCGAACATTGGCCCACCAAAAAACAGGCCCCAAAGAATCGCTAGCTGGCGCTACTTTGTTTCGGCAGATCGACAGAAGGTGCCAAACCAACCAACCCACACTAGCGATTCGGCCCTCACACTGTGCGGGCGACTTTGCACCTGCAAACCGCCGGAGAGCTAGCTTCCTTTAGACAGACAAGGTTGGGAACGACGTGAGGCACAAAACAACGCCCCTCTTTAATGGCCCTTCAGTCTTCCCGCACAGTTCTTCCTCCTAACAGGCGGAAGGCTCAATGCTCGCTCGTGACACCTTTGGGTGCTTTTTTTCGCGTCGCAAGATAGGCGACGACATCGCGAATCTCATGCTTGGTCAGGATGCCCAGCATTGGTGGCATGACGGAGATGGGTGGCGTTTGGCTGGCGATGTCAGACTTCTTGATTTCGGTGACCTTGCCATCCGCTGCCCGCACGGCGAGCAAGGTGGAGTCTTCGTGATCAATGACACCAGCAACCGATGCACCGGCCTTGGTCGTCACGGACACCATGCCAAAGCCCGGCGCGACGACTGCCTGTGGGGTGAGGAGGGCCTCCAGCAAATACGGGATGTCCTTCTGCGCTCCGATGGTCCAGAGTGGGGGTCCGACGGCGCTGCCCTCAGCGGTCTCCACCGTGTGGCAGGCGATGCAGTTGGCGCCGAGGTGTTCGCTCACGATGGCTTTGCCGAGCGTGGCATCGCCACCAGCAGAGAGATCGGTGATCAAAGTGGTGCCGGCGGGCGTGAGGCGAGCGGCCTCATAGGCGGAGATTTTTTCAGCAAGCGCTGGCACACTTGCAGCCCTTGCGGCAGCTGCTTCTTGGACATCGAGCCGCAAACCGGGATCGAGCTTGCCAGACAGCATGTCGTCAAAAGCGGTGCTGATCAGTGCGTCGGCAGTGGCCTGTGTCGCCATGATCTTGAGAGCGTGCTGACGCTCCTGAAGCTTGCCTTTTTTCAGAATGGCCTGCGCCTGTTTCAAGGCACGATCAGGGGCATTTGCAAAGGCGACCTCTAGCCCTGCCATACGCAATTCAACGGGCGATTCTTTGGCGAGGGCGATATCCAGCACGGTCGTGAAGAGCTGCGACTTGGCGTTTTGAGATGCAAACAAACGCAGGGCGGCCGCCCGCGTGAGGGAATCGATTTTTGCATCACTGATGATGCTCTGTAACTCCGCTGGCGGTGCCTCCAGGCTGTGGGCCAAAAGAACAGCGAGACCCGCAGTGCGCACTTCCATTTCGGGTGCACCCATTAGCGCAGCGGCATGAGGCTGGAGCGCGGCAGTCACGGCAGCGGCATCTCTAGCCGTCCATGGATGCGACATGCCGTCGAGGAGATCTAGACGCGGTGGGTCGCTCCACACCGCGAGAGCCTTCAGCGCCTGGAGACGCAGGACCTGAGACTGCTGCCCATCCACGGCAAAGTCTGCCACCTTCGCCGCGAGTGCAGGCGACCCGACACGCAGGCAGGCATTGATGACACGCCGAATCGTTGCGATACCACCATGCGCAGGACCATCGATCTGCGCCGCCAGGTCGGCCAGCAGATCAGGAATGCCAGCGTCATCATGGATCGCGCGGGCCACTTCATCGACGATGAGAGGATCTGCATCCGCAAGGTAGGCCTTGATCTCCGTCGAGTGCTGCCTCGCGAGCGCGAGTGCGGCGCAGAGGCGCTGGAGACGATCCGCGCTTTCCGCTTGGGCGGCGAGTTCTGCGGCCTTGCATCCGGCGAGCCCAGTGACGATGGCGTGGCGAGTGAAGGCATCTGCGCCATCCTTCGCTGCGCAAGCGAGCAGTGGTTGCAATGCCTGGGGGCACTCCAACTTGCCCAAGGCGATGGCTGCAAAAAATCTCACGCGCACCTCTGTGTGACTGAGCAATGGGAGGAGTCGCTGTTTGGCAGCGTCATCCAGGGTGCTATCGCCAAGCACCTTGGCACATTGAGCCAACACCTCGGGATCGCGATCCCCCAGTAGCTCCAAGATAGGTTCAGCGCTTACTTTTTCCCGTCGCAACCCGATGCCGTAGCCCCAGATCGCGTGGATGCGGGCAAAGAGAGGTTGCTTTGCATTCGAAGCGATCTCCGCAAGCGCGGGCCATGCTTTACGCTTAGCTAGCTCGAGTTCCGCCCCCACCCGGACGCGTTGATCAGCGTGAGACAACAAGGTAGCAAGCGATGTGGCATCCCTCTGCGCAAAACCTGCGGAGAGCAGCGCCAGCGTTTCTTTGCGCTCGGTGCTAGTGATGGCGGTCGGATCATCGACGGTCCAGATGGCACCTTTTTCATCGAGAGGATACCCGCCCACCCAGTCTGCCATGTAGAGAGCGCCATCGGGACCCCAACTCATGCCGATGCCCATGACGCCCTTGTTAAGATTGCGCAGGCCTTCCATGCGAAAGGCGGCACCATCCGGTACGATCTGAAAGGCATCCATGACGCCCGAGGGAAATTGATTGAGGATGTAATAACCGCGCAGGGAAGCCCCCAGCGCCGTCCCTGGCTCGTGCGCAAAACCTGCGGGTCCGTTGGAATAATTCGCCAAGGGTGGGGTGATGAAAAGCGGTGCGCTGGACTTCATCCCGCCGACTAACGGATCAGACTTCGATGGCTTGTCTTTCTTACCATCACCGAGACTGACCTTTGCGCGCCAGATATCGTCCGTCATCCAACGGCTGCCCATCTTTTGATACTGGTGCCCGCTGCGCCAACCGGAATCACTGCGCTCGGTGATGTAGACGAAGCGTTCGCGCTCGCCCGGCATATCCGCATCATTGTCCACGCCAAACATATTCCCAAAATCATCGAAGGCGACCTCTTGGACATTGCGTAGGCCATGAGCGAAGACCTCAAATCCTGTGCCATCTGGCTCCACGCGCATGACACAACCTTCATGAGGATAATAAAAGTGGCGACCTTCCTTCGAGGTGACGTTCACGCCTTTGTCCCCGATGCTCCAGTAGATGCGGCCATCCGGTCCAAGACGTGGCCCATGCATATCGTGCCCAGCGTAAGCGATGTGGATGCCGAATCCGTGCGCGACGATCTCCCGAACGTCAGCGACGCCATCGTCATCGGTATCCTTCAGCCTCCAGAGGTCCGGCGCGATGGTGGTATAGACCCAGCCATCGTGGTAAAGAATGCCAGCTGCGATGCCTGTGACCTCCGTATTAAAGCCCTCAGCAAAGACCGTCATCTTGTCGGCCTTGCCGTCTCCATCGGTATCGCGGAGTTGGTAGATGCGCTCGCTGTGAACCATGAGATCCTTCCAATCGATGGAGCCATCTTTATTGTGATCCTTGAGCCCGCCGCGCGGTGTGCGGAGCTTGCCAGGCGCGAGTTCGCGGTGATAAAAGTCCGTCTTCGCATCGACGCTATCCAAGCTGACGTCGTCCTCGATCCACATCGGGTGCTCACGAATGTCCAAGTCTGCCGCCTTCCGGCGAGTGGTGGCGGATACATAGACACGACCTTGAGGATCGACCGTGCAGGCGACAGGATCAGGCACATTCAGATCGCCTGACCAGAGGTGCAACTGCACCGGACTGGGGTCCTCCGCCACGGAAGGCGAGGCAAAGCTGAGGAGGACAAAGAGGGAAAGGAGAGCATTTTTCATCAAACGTCGGTTTTTGGGGCCAAGGAGAACGCAGTGAGGCGGAATTTGTTACGTCGAACTCCATGCAGTCGGAAGGAAAAAATCGCTGGTGCTTTTTGCGCGCGATCACCGCAGTCCCTTTCAGTGAGGCGTAAGGCGCGAAGGACTGCGGACGTAATGAACTGCCATGCTTTCCGTGCTCCGTTCATCTTTTGCTTTTCCTGCCCTGGCTATCGCTGTGGGGTTCGGCACCGCCATCCCCTCGCAGGCGGCAGGCAAACTGGAGTTCAATCGCGATATCCGCCCGATTCTCAGCGATCACTGCTTTGCCTGCCATG
>CAZCAL010000069.1:0-3743 GCA_964496625.1 uncultured Verrucomicrobiaceae bacterium
GACGATGCAAGGACGGCAGCGGAGAAGGCTGTCAAGGACCGCGCGGCGGCAGAGAGTGCGACCCAGGCTGCGCGAGATGAAGCAGCGAGGGTGGAGTCCCAAATTGGTGAGAAGAGGCAGGCATTGGATAGCGAGACACGTGAGAAGTTGGAAGCCATTCGCAGTGCAGAAGCAAATCTCGCAGCGATCCAGACAATGATCGCTGCGGCCGAAAAGCGGACACAGGGGCTTGCTGAGGTGGAAAAGCATTTGGTGAATGTGACGCAAGGAGTGAAGGAAGCAGAGTCACAGCGGCTGGCCGAAGAGAAGCAACTCGCCGAACTCGCCCGGTTACAGGAGCGGTTACGCAAAGATATCGCGACCGCAGATGCCGAATTTCAGGACGTGCGGGCCAAGGCTGACGATTTGGCGAAGAGGGTCAAAACAGATGAAGCCCGTTGTGCGGATGCAGAAAAACGCTCTGCGAAGGCTATTGCTGCCATGGAGCAAGCTGAGGCTAGGTGTGAGGCTGCCACTGAGGCATACGAGACGGCGAAGATGGAAGAAAAATCTCTGCGTAAGCAGCTGCCAATGCTGAATACAGAGATCACGGGTCTGCAGTCGATTCTCGCAAGTCTCACCACGCAACGCGACGAGGTGACTCAGTTTGTTACCCGCTTAAACGTTTCAACTGACAGTAGCCACAAACGTTTGGCCGAACTTGAACAGCAGATTCAGCAACTCGAAGAAGCACACAAGGTTCGCGAAGATCGGGTGATGAAAGCCCAAGAGTTGGTGGATCGCGAAAATGCCAGAGCCAAGGCTGCGCAGGAGGCGAGCCGACAAGCTGAATTGATGCTTGGCGAACTAGAAAAGCAGGTCAAGGAGTCCAAGGCCAAAGCCGAAACCGCCCGCACCCGGACGGAGGGGCTTGAGGACGAATTGCGCCAGCGGCTGGATCGCGTAGAGACCCTCACCACGGAGGAGGCGCGTCTCTCAAAAGAGGTAGATGCCTTCAAACAAGACCTGCGTGCCGCTGGGGCTGCATTGGAAGTGCTGCAGGACAAGATGGCAGAAAGCGAGGCGCAGCTAATGCAATATACGCAAGCAGGTGGCCAGCTGTTGACGCTGAGTGAAGCCCTCAGCAGCATGTCTGCGCAGCGTGAAGAATCCGACCGCACCTTGCGTCAGGCGGCAGAGCAAGAGCTGTCTTTGCAAGTGAAGATCAATAGCCTCCAGGAGTCCCTCAATCGGGAGGCTGCCCGTATTGAGCAGACTCGTAAAGATCGCACCATCGCGGAACGGGAGTTCAAGACATTTAACGATGCGCTCGAAGCGGAGACTACAAAATTGCGTCAGCACGAGTCAAAGATCAAAGCTGGGTTGCAAGAAGCTGAGGCACGCCTCCTTAAGGTGAGTTCAGAGGCGGAAAAGGCAGAGACGCAGCGCCAGCGGATTGCGGCGGAATTGGAGTCACTGCAAGATCGACGCGAAGAATTTGCGCAAGCTGAAGCACAGTTGAAGAAGTGGAATGAGATTGAGCGCCGACTTCGTGGTCAGTTGGAAGAACTCGAAGAGAAGCACGACATGCTGCGGCGTGGACTGCCCACGGAGGAGGCCACCGTGGTCATGTTTGCCAATGATATTATCAAGCGCATCGACCTCATTGATGCGCTGATCCAGCGGTACGGGACAGTGAATGGCAGCGATGCAGATGAGCAGCTACAGACACTGAGGGCTTCTTTTGAAGACATCCTGCATCAGCATGGTATAGTTGAATTTGATGTAGCCTCTGGTACGGAGGTTGACGTGGACTTGCGCAAGCGCATTGCCGTCGTCGATTCCGTTCCAGGCAAGGCCAAACCACGTGTGACTGAAACCTTCCGCTCGGGCTTCATCTACTCGCGCGAAGATGGTCACGAAATTGTTCTCAGAAAAGTAGAGGTTCGCACCTCCAGTCAGTAGCAGTATCACTCACGAATTTTGATTTTATGGCAGAGTACGTTGGCATCGACCTTGGCACCACGCTTTCCGGCTTGGCGTATCTAAAAAATGACGGCACTCCCGAAATCGTCCCGAACGCGGATGGCGAGAGGCTTACACCATCAGTTGTCTATTTTGACGCCCATGAAGATGTAAAGCTGGTCGGTAGCGCAGCGCGGGACGGCGGTGACCCTGAGCGGACGATTTTTCAGATCAAGCGCCACATGGATGACCCAGAATATACGGTACAGATTGACGGCAAGCCCTGGACGCCTGCGGAAATCTCTGCGCTCATTTTGGCGAAGCTGAAGAGGGAATGTTCCCGAATCATCGGCGATATCGACGAAGTGGTCATCACTGTGCCTGCAAACTTCAATGAACTGGCTCGTAAGAGCACCATCGCTGCCGCTGAGATGGCGGGCATGAAGGTGAGGCGTTTGGTGAATGAGCCGACGGCCGCTGCAGTTTATTATGCCCAGACGCAGAACGTGCAGGGAAACCTGCTTGTCTATGATTTGGGCGGGGGCACGTTGGACGTGACGATCCTGGATGTGAAAGGTGATCAAATCCGAATTCTAACCTCTGAGGGGGCTCGCCATCTGGGCGGCAGTAATTTGGACGAGATGCTGCTGGACGCCTACGAGACGCAGTACCGGGAGCAAACGGGTGCAGCGCTCTACGCTGATGAACGTCACCGCCGCCGTGTCCTCCAGGCGGCTGAAGATGCAAAGAAGATGCTGTCGAAGCTGCAACGTGTGAACGATACGGTCGCTAACGACACCAACAGTGGCATCGCGCGTATCGACCTGAGTCGGGAAGGATTTGAGAAGACGATTCGGCGAATGCTCACGCGCACGATCATGCTGGTGGAACAGGCGCTCGATTCCGCACATCTCAAAGTGGCGGACATTGATGCGGTGCTGCTCGTCGGCGGATCCACTCGCATTCCAAAGGTGAAGCAGATGCTGGAGAAATTCTTTGGCAAAGCCCCCCGCACATGCGGCAATGTGGACGAATGTGTCGCGTTAGGGGCGGCTTTGTTTGCGAAGAGTTCGGCGAAAATTCAAGAGGTTTGCAATGCCAGCTACGGAACTTTGGCAATGGTTTACAACGCCAATACCAAGGAAGAAAAGTTGGCAAACTCAGTGGTGATCCCCAAGGGATCGAACATCCCATGTTCTCGGACGCAAACTTACCAAACCTCCGAAGACAACGAACGAATGATCGAGGTCGATATCACTCAGGGTGAGGATGACGATCCCAAATTCATCGATGTGATTGGGCGGCTGACGCTTGAAGTTCCCCCAAATCGCCCGAAAGGCTGTGAGGTGGAAGTGACCTTCAGTTACGACGAGAACCAGCGAGTCCGCGCTCTTGTGTTGGATAAGCAGTCGGGCCGTTCCAGGGAGGTTGCTGTAAGCTATCGCGGTGCCGGCGTATTGTCTGATGAGGAATTAAAACGCCGTAGCCACCATCTCAGGGCGATGCGCATTGAGTAATCAGCCTTTAATCATCGAAATTAGAAACCTCTAACTCCCGAACCGCCATGTTCAAAAAAGTTCTCCAGTCTCTTTCAAAGTCGTTCGGCAGCAAACCAGGTGCACCGGCTACGGCACCGCTGGATAAGCCCATATCTGCTGCTGCAACGCCTGCTCAGCCCCCTCAAAAGACAGCTGTTGCAGCGCAGCCTGTCCAGTCATCGCGGTCTCAATCGGCAGAAGAACTTTGCGGGGTTACTACAAAAATGAATAAGAGCGAGATTCACGCGCAGCTGAAGCTCC
>CAZCAL010000069.1:3753-13931 GCA_964496625.1 uncultured Verrucomicrobiaceae bacterium
GATGCCATCGTTCAAGTTCGGGAAAAGCATTTTGGAGAGCTATAACCGGGGGCGGTTAGCTAACAACGTTCTGAGGCTTGCCTGCCTGCCAGGCTAAGAGGTTGTCGGCAGTGATTTGAATCAGCCGAGCGCGGGACTCCCGACTGGCCCAAGCAATGTGAGGTGTGATCAGGCAGTTCTTGGCGGTGAAGAGCGGATTTCCACCTGGAGGAGGCTCGGCGGAGAGCACATCTAAGCCTGCACCTGCGATCAATCCGTCATTGAGCGCCGAGGCCAACGCTGCGTCATCGATCAGTGGACCGCGCCCTGTGTTGATTAGTAGGGCGTTCGCTTTCATCATCGACAGTGTTCGCGTGTTGATGAGGTGCTGTGTTTCCTGGGTGAGCGGGCAGTGCAAACTAATGACATCGCTTTGCATAAAGATCTCCTCATGTGTGGCGGGGTGAATTCCAGCGGGAGGCTGGACTGGCCAGTGGCGTCGGCTAGCTAGAATCTTCATCCCAAAGGCTAGCGCGATGCGTGCGACGGCCGCGCCAATATCTCCATAGCCAATGATACCCAAAGTACGGCCGGAGAGCTCAATGATCGGATGGTCCCAATAACAAAAGTCGGGGCAGGCGGACCAACGCCCTTTACGGACAGTGTCCGCATGATGACCGACATGATTGGTCAGCTCAAGGAGAAGCGCAAAGACGGCCTGTGCGACGGAGGGTGTGCTATAGCCGGGCACATTGGTCACCGTAATCCCCCGCTCTTTAGCTGCGACGACATCGACGACGTTGTACCCAGTGGCGGTAACTCCGATATAGCGAAGCCCTGGCAGGGACTCAATCATCTGCCGATTCACCACCGACTTGTTGGTGATAATGACTTGGGAGTCTTTGCAACGCTCAATCGTTTCGTCCTGGGTCGTGCGATCAAAAATGTGACAGGTTCCGATGGCCTGCAGTGGCGACCAGGACAGGTCGCCAGGGTTGGCTGTGTAAGCGTCGAGAAGAGTGATCTGCATTTAGAGGAGCTGGGGTAAAATCGAGGGTGGATGCGCTATGTTGAATATAGACTAGTTGCTATTGGTCAACAAAATCAAGCTTTCCAGCCCAAGCGACTTCATAAGTTTGAGGTGCAATTTGGGTTGAGTGAAGCCGACAACCTCTATTCCTATTCCTGATAAAGTTCAGAAGCGGGTTGCCTATGAAAAGGATGAATCGTCGAGAATCGGGTATCATGAATGATAAAAATTGCAATTTTAATACTTTTCATTTGCGTTAATGGGAGAGATGTGGCATAATTTTTTCAGTTCGGGAACGAACCGCAAGCAGACGTAAGCGGTGACTTCGCAAGAGCGAGAATTTCATTGTTAGGGCTGTTAAAGCCCCGCGCTGTATGTGAGGCGCGGGGCTTTACTCTTTTTAGGTCATTAATAAGTTTGGAAATCATGATACTTGTGGAATGTGTTATTCTCTAGTAGAGTGAATGGCTCTTGCACCAAAATGGTCAAGGCACCTCCAATGCCCATTTCGAGTCTCGATCATTCATGTTGAAACCAAGTCCTACAAAAAACCCATCTCCTCTCCAAACACTGCGAGATATTGTGTTAATTGCGGGAATTTTGTCGGGCCTGAATGCTGCGATCTCACCAACTGATCGAGGTTGGCTGCTCCAGAATCCGACTCCATGGCTTTTGCTGCCAGTATTGATTGGCCTGAGGTATGGTCTTTCGTCAGGATGTGTTGCTGGCGCCTTGGCTGCCATTGGAATCGCGTTGGCGAATGTGGGATGGACTGTGGGGCATGATGTGCTCGTCGAATTTGCAGATGCTCATCCCATCACGCTCGTCTCGCTGGTTTTATCTGGCTTTATCTGTGGGGAAGCCCATGACATTTATGATCGAAAGGTGCGTGATTGGTCGGAGAAGGGGATCTGGCTGGAAAGTGAAAATGGTCGGTTGCGAGCAGAGACTGCGCTGGCGAGGCAGGCGCGTCACCAAATTCAGGAGCGGTTAGCGATGTGGAATGCGCCGCTGGCGTGTCTCGATGATGAGTTGCGAAGGCTGATAAAGGTCTCTGAGACCGAGGTGCATGACCGACTGTTACGGACTTTGTACTCTACCTGTCACGTGACGTCCTCCGCGATTTATCGGCAACATGGCGATCAACTGTTATTGCTCGCATCTCTGCACGCCAGCCCACGTTTCCAGACTGCGATTCCGTTGGCGGATCTACCGATGGCTGTACTTGCCATTGATAAGGGTGAGTTGGTTACAATGGAGGTCGCGGAGGCTGAGACTTCTGAGCCTCCATGTTTGGCTGTTCTACCGTGGGAATCAAACGAACTGCAGGGCGTTTTAATCATCGAAGACATGCCGTTGGCTGATTTTACTTGGTCAGTTTTTGAACGTGTCGAATTGATCGTCCGCTGGACTTTTGCGCTGAGAGAGTTGCGCTCCGCGACGGCTTTAGATTCTCATTCTACGGGTCTATTGCCAGAAAGAGACTTTCTTACTTTGCTTTCAAGATCGCTAGAGACATCTCGCGATTACTTGCTGCCGTCTTCCAGTCTAACTTTGCGACTGACGGACACGAAATCGGCAGCTTTCCAAAGGTTGAGGTCTGTGGCAGCTGCGGCTGCGCCAGATGTGTGTGCGATGACTGCAATCCCTGGTGATCTGGGGCTCGTCGTGTTGCTGCCGTTTGCGGGAGATACAGTGGCAGAAGCCATGGCTCAGGCCGTGAGGCAATCCATTCCTGATGTGCGTGCTGCCCGATACACGGTCGGCGGCAGCGAAAGGCCTGAGGATTTGTGGGGGAGGTTGCTGCAAGGATGAATGCTCAGACCACACAGATCCTAGCGCTGGGAGCATTGGCTCTGGTTCCACTATTGGTTGTAATCCTTCTGGGGCTGATGCCCAAGCGGAAGCAAGAGCAGATGCATTGGCGGACGGGAAATCTTCTGGATTCATCCGTGCTACCCGTAGTGCGGCCCGTAGTTCTAGAGCCACTCGTTAGTCAGTTGCGTTGCATGCACGGATCAGAGATGAACGGCTATGCTGTGGGGCTGAGACACCTACCGGTGGAAGCGTCTGCCCCGGTGCTTCGATACCTTCAGCGCTGCGCTGACCCTGCCGTTGAACTGTTCTCGCAGACCGTTCTTCAAGCTGCCAAGGAGGAACTGCAATCGGTGTGTGGTCGGCTGGAGGAGAAAGCGGATCACTGCTCAGAGCGGGGGATGGCCTCTCTGCTGGAGACTGGACTGAGGCTCTCCCACCCAGCGTTGACTCCAGCATCGGAAAAAGAGGGGTGGATGGCACGGTTGGTAGCACATGCAGAGCAGGCGTTAACCCGCTTTCCTCAGCCCTCATGTAGATTGACGGCTGCCATTGTTAACGTGTTTTTGGCGGGACATCGGCTGGATCGTGCGGCGATACTCGTTGCGCGTTTGCCCCAGGATTCTCCCTTGCTTCAGGAGTTATCACAGGCGCTTGCATTTTCTGCACGCAAACTCCCCATCATCGATTCGTGATCGTGCTATGTTTAGACGCGTTCCAGACTCTGACATTTGCCTGATTCTTGAGGGGACCTACCCTTACGTTTCCGGTGGGGTGTCCACCTGGGTTCACCAAATCATCAGTGCCTTCCCTGAATGGAAGTTTTCCATTTTTTTCCTCGGTGCCCAGCAGGACATAAAGGCAGAGTACAAGTACAAGCTTCCACAGAATGTTACGGTGGTAGAGGAGGTATATCTCTTCCAAGAAGATCGATTTCGTGTCTCTTTGGGGCGACCAAGTGGGGCTGCGTGGACAGCTTTTTACGCGTCGTTGAGGCGTCTGTTTCTAACGCCTCCGAGCGGTAATGATCAGGATTTCCAAATCCTGCGGGGTGTCCTTGACCTGATCTCAAATCATCCGCGAATGTCGTTCGAAACCTTTTGGAGTCATCGAGAGTCGTGGGAGGTGCTGAGGGAAGTCTATGATCGCTATGCAGACGATGAATCGTTCTTGGACTACTTTTGGGCATGTAAATTTCTCGTTCAGCCGTTATGGCGATTGGCTCAAGGCATGGCCAAACTACCTGCTGCGCGGGTCTATCATACTGCTTGCACGGGCTACGCAGGAATCGCTGCTGCACTGGCTGGAGCGAAGACCCAGCGGCCAGTGATGCTGACGGAGCACGGGATCTACCTGCGGGAGCGTATCGCGGACATTTGCCGTTCCCGCTGGATTCCTGATCCACCCGTGTCTTTGCCAAGTCTGGACCAGCCATTGAGTAGTCTCCGCCGCCTTTGGATCGGTTTTTTTGACGTTGTGGGTCGGATGTGCTACAGCCAGTCGAGCGAGATAGTTTCACTGTTTGAGCGGAATGCCGCTGCACAGAGGTACTTCGGAGCAGCTGCAGAGAAGATCACGATCATTCCCAATGGTATTCAGACCGAGGCATTCGAAGTGCTCAATGCTGCCCGAGAGGCACGTCGGTCGAACTTGGGGAATGTTGGTCCTGTCGTTGGTTTCTTGGGACGAGTTGTCAGCATCAAGGATGTGAAGACTCTCCTTCGGGCGGCGGCCCGAGTGAGGCAGACTCTACCCAATGTGAGGTTTCTGATCGCTGGTCCGCAGGAGGAGGAGCCCGAATATTTCGCCGAATGCCAGGAGTTGGCAACGCGGCTGGACCTTCATGATTGTGCGTATTTTTTGGGGCCAAAGAATCGCAATGAATTCCTTCCTGAGTTGGATTTGATGATCCTTAGTAGTGTCAGTGAAGGGCTGCCGTTCGTTGTGTTGGAGTCTCTTGCTGCGGGTGTGCCAGTGGTCGCCACCGATGTGGGAGCCTGTGCCGAGATCTTGCTGGGGGCAGCGGATGAAGATCCCGCCTGCGGCCCGGCGGGCCGGATTGCGGAGGTAGGAAGTGCGGATCAACTCGCCGCTGCCTGCGTGGAACTTCTGTCTGATGCGGCTTTGCTTGACCAGTATTCAGCGAATGGGCGTCGCCGCGTTCAACGATTCTACCATGAGGATCGGGTGCTGGGTGACTATCGAAAAATGTATCAGACGATGATGGATCATAAGCTCGGCAGTGGTGACTAACTTTATCTTTCGATGGCAGGGATTGGCTTTCAACTCAGGCGACTGGCCTCCAGCGGCACCTATACGGGAACGGTAGGCGCCTACGCAACGGCTGCGGCCATCAGCGCAGGACCATGGATCATTTCCATTGTGGCGCTGATGTTTCTCACTTGGCTGCTTCATCAAGTGCTGCCTGGGGACGAGATCCGGCTATTCAGCTCGGCCGTCACTCACGTCTATGCCTTTGCACTGATCTTTACGGGTCCGATTCAAATCATCCTGACCCGTTACACCGCGGATCAAATCTCACTCAAATGCCCGCAGAATATCTATCCATCCTTCCGCGGTGGCGTGATGCTGACGACTCTCGTCGCGGCAGTGGTCGGTGGAGTTTTTTTCCTGCATTTGGTGCCATCACCTGATGGCTTTGGAGTGTATGCGGCGGCGTTGCTGGTCTTGGTGTCCTGTGTTTTTGTTGCTGGGGTGTTTTTGAGCGCGCTGCAAAAGTATGAGGGCATCGTTGTCTCCTTCGCCATCGGCTATGGAGTGGGCGTCTGGGCGGCATGGCAATTGGCGCAGCATCACGGGATTGCTGGGGCCATGGCAGGATTGGTGGCCGGTCATGCTTTGCTCTTTCTTCTTCTTGCCATTTGTATCCGCCGGGAGTTGGGGGCAGGAAAGGGGCCAACGTTTGGCTTCGTCCCACTGTTTTTTAGGCTGCCGTCACTCGCTCTCTGTGGACTGTTTTATAACTTGGGCATCTGGATCGATAAATTTCTATTCTGGTGGGTGTCCCAGACGAGCGTGCAAGTGAAGGGTGCCCTATTCGCCGCACCTGACTATGATTTGGCGATTTATCTGAGTTTACTCTCCATCGCGCCAGGAATGGCGGTCTTTATTTTACAGGTGGAGACGGCGTTTGCGGAACGATTTCATGCCTATTTTAATGCTGTCAATGAAGGACGCTCGCTCCATCAAATCTTGCATGCAAAGCATCTGCTCTTGGTGAGTTTGCAAGAGGGTTTTATCCGTCTGCTGAAGGTGCAGGGGGTGACAACATTGCTGCTGGTGGTCTTTGCCCATGAATTGACGCATTGGTTTCAAGTTAGTTTTGTACAGGTAGGCATCTTTCGAATTACCCTTTTCGGGGCATTTCTGCTGGTGGTATTTTTGGCGATGCTGACGGTCCTGTTCTACTTCAATGATCGGCGCGGGGCGATGCTCTGCTCTGGGGTCTTTTTGGTGGCAAACGCAGTGCTGAGTGGCCTTACTTTGCTGCAAAATGAGGCATGGTATGGCTTTGGTTTTGTCACTGCAGCCGGGTTGGCGCTCTTTATCGCGACAAACCGTGTGAATCATCGGCTCGAAGATCTCGAATACCACACCTTCCAGGTGTCGGACTGATGTTGTCAGAGTGCCTCTTCCAGGATTTGCAGGCGTTGGGCTTCGGAGAGGATGACGGGATTACCCTTCATGCTACTCGCTTTTGCGGCGGCGTCCGCAATTCCCGGCAAGTCTGATTGGGTGACGCCAAGTGCTGCAAGGCTGCGAATGTTCAGGCTTTTCGACAGGTGGTGAAGCCAGGGAATAGCGTCGTAGGCTGTTGCCTTCGAGTCTGTGGTCAACCAGCGTGCAACCTCTGTAAATCTTTGGAGTTGTGCCGATGCGTTGGCTCTTGTGATAATGCGGAGGTTCATTGACCAGACAGGTGCCAATAGAGCTGCGCAGACGGCACCGTGCGCTGCTTGGTAGAGACCTCCAATAGGTGCGGCAAACCCATGAACGGCTCCAAGCCCTGCATTTGCGAGAGCGATACCACTATTCAGAGCCGCGAACGCCATTTCCTCCCGGGATTTAATGTCCGCGCCGTTGGCGCAGGCGTCTGGCAATGCCTTTGCTGCGATGGGAATCGCTGCGGCGCAAAGGATGTCGGTCATGGGCTGAGCCTTCGTTGAGACGTATGCCTCCATGAGTTGGGTGAGTGCGTCCACTCCAGATGCGGCGGTGATATCGCGGGGCAAACTGAGCATCAGCGCGGGATCGATGATGGCGATCTTTGGAAACATCGTCGGGTGGCGAAGACTCACTTTAACTCGATGGGCGACGGAGGTGAGCACGGCGTTTTTTGTTGCTTCCGCTCCGGTGCCAGCGGTGGTCGGAATGGCGATGAACGGAGCAGATGGAGCGTGAAGTGGTCTGCCAGAACCGATCACTTCGAGGTAGTCTAGCAGAGCACCCGGTTGTGGAAGCATAGCGGCAACAGCTTTCCCCAAGTCGATGGCTGCGCCACCTCCGATCGCAAGGACCACCGTCGCGTGAACCGATTTTGCTGCCGCCAAACCTCCCTCCACATCTTGCAGTGTGGGCTCGCTGCTTGATGAGAACACAGCGGTGTTGGCTCCCTGGGTGCGAAGAGCTTCCTCAATACTATTGGCGTAGCGCGTTGAACTTCCTGTGACGATGAGGATGTTGGATCCTAGTTCGCAGCACAATGGCACCGCTTCAGAGATGCGGCCTGACCCAAATAGGATCTGGCCTGGACCTCCCAGGTCAAAACGGCAGCCGGCAGGGAAGCTGTCTGTCATGGAGTCGCGGGGGGCTTCCATTGTGGTTGGCTAAACGTGGAGCTTGAGTCCTGCCCGCTCGTTTGCTGCCAACTGCGGAATCCATCCACGTCAGTTTCCCGCCAATTGTAGTAAGCGTCTTCTGCCCCCGCATCTGAGAAGTGTTGATTCGCGGACAATTCATTTGTGCCAGCACCTTTGTCTACATTGATGATGGGGGATTCTTGTCCCGCCCAGAATGTGTTGCCGGTAATGATGTTGTCCTCCGCCCATTGGATCCACAACTCGCCATTCTGGTCCTTTCGGTGCTGGTCGTTGTGGTAGCAGACATTTGATTCAAACCGGCAGTCCTTCACCCGGCCAGCGCCCTTTTCATAGCCGCCAAAGACAAGTCCGGCTTTGTCATTCATGTAGAGGATATTTTTTCGAACGATGATGCCGCTGGTGACTGTGCCAGGATTTTCGGCCCCGACTTCTAGGCCCATATCGCATTGGGTGACGGTGTTGTTTTCGATAATGATGCTCTGTCCCCCATCGACATAAATGCCTGCAGCGTAACCGCCGCCGTAACTTGAGCGGCATCGATAGACCGTGTTATTTTTGCAAACGCCGTTGCGGGTCACTTTTGACCGATCCTTATTCACCCAGTCCTCGCCGCCAATGAAATCAATGCCGATATTATTGACATCATGCACGGTGTTGTTGGAGACTTCAAAACCATCCACATTGCCGTTCAGGACGATTGCCTCGCTGGTAGCTGGATCGCAATCGAAGACCTCATTGCCACGAATCACAAGTCCAGAGATTGCCTGTTCGGGAGACGTGCCGTAGACGGTGATCCCCATGGCGTCCTTACCTCGAATCTCATGGATCCGGCAACTCAAAATCTGGATGTCCGCACAGGCTCCTTCGATCCGGATTCCAGAGCCATCTTTGGTTCCGAGGAGATCCCTGATTTCAAGCCCGCTGATGTGGATGTGACTCTGATTCGCAACGTGAATCATGTGGTCTCCTTTTACGCCCTTGCCGGTGAGGATTGCACCCGGGGCGGCTTTGATGAGGATCGGTTCAGCAGGGGTGCCGGACACCTTGATGCTGAGTTTCTCTTCGTAAATGCCAGCGGCGATATTCAGCGTGTCACCTGGCGTGAGTTGGGTCACTGCATGCGCAATGTGCCTCCAAGGGGCGTTTGACGAGCCGTCTGAGCTATCTGCGCCTGAAATCGATACATGCTTTTCAGCACCCCTAGTCGCCACGGAAGTCATCCAAACTGCCAAGAGCAGTATAGATTTGGCTAGAGGTGCGAAGCCATGAATTCGATTGGGGGACATTAGGAGGGCTTTAACACAAAAAATACAAAGTTCAATGGAAGCAAGGCCAGGAACGACTTGAGATTAGGTTCCTGTAAAAGCTGAATTTCGTTCAACGCCGACTTCCGGTGAAAGTTGCAGCGTTACTGCTGCCCTTGTCCCAAGTCGTTGCCCTGAATCGGTGCTGGGCGTGGCAAGGGCTCTGTGGGTGAGGGGGGCTCCGACTTAGCGGGTGTTGAAGCGGTGTTACGCTTTGGATTTGAGGAATATGGACGCCAGACCGGGCCATCCCCGACAATGGATACGGGTGTTCCGATGACGACGTTCGCGAATAGTATGGTGGCCATCTCTCTGGGCAGGCGGATGCATCCATGAGAAGCGCGCTTCCCTGGATTTGGAATTGGACCCGCATGCATCCCGATGCCATCTCCGGTCAGGCGCATCCAGAACGGCATCCTAGCCCCTTCAAATTTTCCTCCTTCTGGAATCTTGTCGCGTCCCATCTTGCCGTCGGTCACAACGACATCGTTACTGCTATCGTAAATGCGGCCCCAGAGATTCGATCTTTTGTCGGCAGTTTTTTCTTGGATTCTGAAATTCCCTGTGGGGGTGGGAAATTTATAAATTCCAGTCGCCACCATGGTCCAGCCGACTTCCTTCCCGTCTTTATAGATGGTGGCGCGCTGTGCATCAATGTCGATGGTCAACGACAATGCACCGTGAACGCCGTCTCCATTCCACTCAACCAGACGAGGTGGGGCAGCCGGAACGGTTGTTGCGGGTGGCGGCGGCTGCGGGGGACCAACGCACGATGCTAGGCAAGTAAGGATTAAGACCTGAGAAAAGTGGAGGAGATTCGAGCGCACGACGGTGTAGAAGGCCAAAACGGCCAGCTACTATACGAGATGAACTGGACGACAAGATGCTTGTTCCGGGAATCAGGTCAGGAGTTTTTCTCTTCTAGGATGGTCAAGAGATCAGCGGGCTGATCGAGGAGGTGGATGGCGCCATTCCCAAGCAGTTCGTCCCTGCTTCTGAATCCCCAGGTGACACCAATTGGAATCATGCCTGCGGCTTTAGCAAAACGCATGTCTACACCGGAGTCCCCAAGGTAGGCACATTCTGACGGTGAAACTTGAAGAACTGCGCATGCTTCGATTGCTGCGTCGGGGGCGGGTTTTCTTTCAACGCCTTCGCGTTGACCGAATACGATGGAGAAGACGCCAGCAGGGAAGAAGTGATCGCAAC
>CAZCAL010000069.1:13941-15055 GCA_964496625.1 uncultured Verrucomicrobiaceae bacterium
AAACGGGTGAAGGCGTCTGGCTTGTTAGAAATGACCCCAAGCTTCAAATCCTTTTTCGCGAGCTGTTCGAGCAGAGCGTCGATGCCTGAATACGGAACGGTCTCGTCATGCCAACAGGCTGCATATTCTTCGGCATACACTGCGGTGCATTGATCAATGGTTTCCGGTGTTCGGGCATTGGCAGGCAGCGCACGTTCAATCAAGACACGCATTCCATCGCCAATGAACTCCGGAAAAAGTACTCGATCTCGTTCTGGGAAGCCGTTGGCGACGAGGGCTCTGTTTACTGCGTTGGCAAGGTCTGCCAGGGAATCGATCAGTGTGCCGTCGAGGTCAAAAATGACTGCTTTGACCGTCATCAGGGGCCCTCCGGCTTGATTGCCATACCCGTTCCCACATCAGCATTCGGGTAGATCAAATTGGGGCCCTGCCGCCCATGGTTTTCGCCTCGCTCGATAAACCAGGGTTGATCCCAGCGAAAGGCTGTGTTGCGCTGGGCGTCAAACATGCTGGGAACATAGGATCCGACAAATTTAGCACGAGGGTCGTCAATGAGCTCCATGCCATCGCGGTCAGAAGGGCAAACCCAGGTTTTTTTGGGGATGCCGTAGGGCTTCAGGACTTGATACCACCATTCCCAGTGGGTCTCTTCCCCATTGTCATCTTCCTCTCCGCCGCCATCTGGAGTATCAGCGCTGGCCTGTTGCTCTTGCTGATCGGACTCCTCATCATCGGGCATTTGTGGCCAGACGAGATCGTGGTCTTGCAGATAGACGCTCATACCCGAGTGCAGTGACTTCAGATTTCCAACGCAAGCCGCAGAATTTAATTTTGCTTTTACGACCCGATAGACAGGGAATGACAGCGTCACCAAGACGCCAATGATGGCAATGACGATGGCGAGTTCAGGGAGCGTGAGACCTTTTCGGCGCATAGAGGGGTAGGATAAATAACGTTGAAAACAGAAAAGCACCAGCCCTTTCGGTCTGGTGCCTCCTAAAGATGAATCAATTCCTTGACAGCAATCGATTACGGCAAACCGAGTCGAACGCCACCAGAGAGCGTAAGCAGGGTTGTCGGTGTAGGAAGTTGGCCAACCATGAAATAGCCATAG
>CAZCAL010000070.1:0-3548 GCA_964496625.1 uncultured Verrucomicrobiaceae bacterium
AGAAGCCTTTGGCCGTGCCTCTTCCACCGATGAAATCGAAGGTGCGAAGAAATACATGCGAGATATGAAGGCCGAAAGTGAAGTCCTGGCGGCAGAGTTGACCGAAGCGGAGGAGGCAGTGAAGGCAGCACAGCAGCGCGTGGCCGCCATCAAAGCACCCGTCCGTGCATCCCTGGAAAAGAAGCTGGGTAAGCCTGCGCAGGATCTGCGTGGACTCCCAGAGCCCATCGCTGAGTGGGACTTTGAGGTGGACGGGCGCGATTTGTACAGCCATCTGCCACTGGAACTGAAGGGTGGGGCCAGGGTCGCCAATGGGGCTTTGATTGTGGATGGAAGCAAAGGCTTCGCAGCTTCAGGCTCACTGCCCAAAACGCTTACTGCGAAGACTTTGGAGGCATGGGTAATGCTGGATCATCTCGACCAACGCGGTGGAGGTGTGATGACGGTGCAGGGAAAGAACGGAGTGCTCTTTGACTCCATCGTTTTTGCGGAAAAGACTCCCGCCCACTGGGTCGCTGGCAGCAACTTTTTTGAACGCTCCGAATTGTTTGAGGGTGAACCTGAAACTGAGGCACAGAAGCGCCCAGTACACATCGCTGTCACCTATGCTGCGGATGGCACGATCACAGGTTATCGCGATGGAAAACAATATGGTCGCTCCTATCGCAAGGCCGCTACAGCAGTGTTCGATGCAGACCAGAGCCAGATCTTGTTTGGGTGCAGGCACGGTTCTGGCGGTGGGAATAAGATGCTGAGTGGTCAGATTCTGCGGGGCCGTCTCTATGATCGTGCATTGACTGCTGCGGAAGTTGCAAAGACATCAGCCATTGATGCATCTATCGTCACGGACGCGGCTGTCGTGGCTGCATTGTCAACCGATCAACGGCGGATGCTTGACGGCGCAGAGCTTGTTCTAAGCGATGCAAGTCAGCGATTGGCTGATCTTCGGCAACAATCTCCAGATGCTGCCGCGAACGCGGAGCTAACGGCTTGGACGAGTCTCGCCCAGGCATTCATCAACATGAAGGAGTTCATCTATCTGCGCTGAGGTCCTCAACTGAACTTTCTACTCCATGAATCCTCCCTTTTCTCGACGCCAAATGTTGGCCCGCACGTCCAGCGGATTTGGATTGGCTGCGCTTGCCGGATTGCTTCAAGAGACCAGTGCTGCGGCTGAACCCGCCCTGCATCGTGCTCGTCGTTTTGCGCCGAAGGCTCGCAGCGTGATCTTTTGCTACATGAGCGGTGGCGTTTCCCACGTCGATACTTACGATCCAAAACCGTTGCTGGAAAAATTTGCAGGACAGCCGATGCCGGGTTCCGTGATGCGCACACAGTTCAATAACAATGGCACGGTGCAGCCTGCGCATTGGGGATTTCAGCGGCATGGGCAGAGTGGGCTGGAGATCAGCGATATGCTGCCACACATGGGCTCCGTAGCAGATGAGCTTTGTGTCGTGCGCAGCATGACGGCGAAATTCAGCGAGCACGCGCAGGGAAATTTTTTCATGCACACGGGATTTCCATTCTTGGGCTATCCAGGTGCAGGTGCGTGGGCCAGTTACGGGCTCGGCACGGAGTCGCGTGACATTCCTGGATATGTCGTTTTACAGAGTGGTGAGGCGACGACGCCCCACGGAGGCGTTGGATTGTTTAGCAATGGCTTTTTGCCTGCGGTTCATCAGGCATCGATCATCAAGGCAGATGAGGCGGAGGCGATTCGCAATATCCGCCCGCGTGAGGAAGCCAGGATGCAACGATCAAAACTGGACTTCATCGGTGGTAGGGATCGTGAGTTCTTGAGCGAGGTTGATGGCAACGTGCAGGTAGAGTCGGCCATTCAGAACTATGAGATGGCCTGGCGGATGCAGAGTGCGGTGCCCGAGTTGTGCGATCTAAGTGGTGAAAGTGCTGCCACGAGGAAGCTCTATGCGTTGGATGATCCCGAGCCAAAAACTGCGGCCTACGGTCGGCAGTGCTTGCTAGCAAGACGGATGGTGGAGAAAGGGGTTCGCTTCATCGAGTTGAGCACGATGGCCTACAATTTGGGCGGAGGCAATGGAGCGAACCCTTGGGATCACCACGGGGCGTTGAAAGAGGGCCATGGCAAAATGGGGCATCAAATTGATCAGCCCATTGCAGGACTGATCAAGGATCTACGCTCTCGCGGTCTGCTTGATAGCACCTTGATCGTGTGGGCGGGTGAGTTTGGTCGCACACCGTTTGCGCAAGGGGCCAATGGGCGTGACCACAATCCGTACGGTTTCTCCGTGTGGATGGCGGGAGGTGGGGTGAAGGGCGGTTATGCGCATGGTGCCACCGATGATCTGGGCTACCGGGCGGTGGAGAATGTCAGCACTGTCTATGACATGTGGGCCACGGTCTTGTATCTGATGGGGATCGATCACGAACGTCTCACCTATCGTTTCAGTGGGCGCGACATTCGACTGACGGATGTGCACGGCCATGTGATGCACGACCTTATAGCATGAGCCCAAAGCGGGCGGAGACAAACCGCAACAGCGCAAAAAGAGCTACCGTCAGCGCTGCACTGCCGCCCAGCGCACCATAAAATCCGATCTGGCGTTGCATCCAAGGGAAGAGCAAAAACATGGGCAAGGTCGGCAGCACATACCAAAAGATGTAATACATGTGGTCTGCGGTTTTTTGGTCGCGCTGTTCCGGCGCGCTTTCGTGATACACCCAGAGCAGGGTAATGATGGAGACAAACGGCAGGCTGGCCAGTAAGGCACCCATGCGGTCACTCCGCTTTACGATTTCCGAGACGATGACGATGACGGCGGCGCTGAGAAGGTATTTGAGGATGAGCTTGGTAGTCATGGGCGTGGACGAAGTGGTCTAAGGCGTGTAGTATAAACGCCGTGAACCGGCAAATTATTGAAGCGATCGAAACGGAGCAAGTGCGGGCGTGTTTTCCCGTCATGCATGAGCTGCGCCCTCATCATGACGAAGCTTCTTTTGTTGCGCAGGTCGAGGTTCAGTTCCAGCAAGGTTATCGAATGGTTTCTGCGCTCTGCGGCGGGCGCGTTCGGGGAGTGGCTGGATTTAGGGTTCTAGAGAATCTGGCTTGGGGGCGCTTTCTTTACGTCGATGATTTGGTCACGACTGCGGCGGAACACGGGGCAGGTCACGGAAGTGCGCTGATCGATTGGTTGATCGCAGAGGCCCGACGATTGAATTGCGTTCAGTTTCATCTGGACTCTGGGGTGCAGAGATATGGCGCCCACCGATTTTACCTGCACAAAGGCATGGACATCACCTGTCACCACTTTGCGCTGGTACTGTGACGATCATTTCTTCTCGTTGAGCAGTTGCTCCTTACTGCTGGCCAGCGTCGATTTCTGCTCAGGGGGCAAGACGGGCCAAGCTAGTTTTAGCTTTTTGAGTTCAGCAAGAATTGCCGCGCTGACAATGAGGCGCATGTTTTTTTTGTCGTCGGCAGGCACGACATACCAAGGGCACTCCTCGGTTGCGGTAGCGCGGATGGCCTCCTCGTAGGCCGTCATGTAGTCGGCCCAGAACGCACG
>CAZCAL010000070.1:3558-14962 GCA_964496625.1 uncultured Verrucomicrobiaceae bacterium
TTCTTCTTTGGAGACGTTGAGGAAGAACTTTAAAATGTGAATGCCGTTGCGCTGGCAGTAAGCCTCAAAGTTGGCGATGTCCTGGAGGCGGTGGGTAAAGAGCTTCTTCAGATCCCGGGTGGCGTCCTCAGGAAGGCGTTGGTATTTGGTGACGATCTCTGGGTGCACCTTACAGACCAGTACTTCTTCATAGTAGCTGCGATTGAAAATGCCAATGCGCCCGCGTGGTGGGAGTTTGTTCGTCGTGCGCCAGAGAAAATCGTGATCCAGTTCTTCTTCGCTGGGGCGTTTGAAGGAGTGGACCTCCACGCCCTGTGGATTGATGCCGCTCATCACGTGCTTGATGGTGCTGTCCTTGCCAGCAGCATCCATCGCCTGAAAGACAAGCAGCATCCCATGGCGATCCTGGGCATACATCTGCTGCTGAAGCTCATCGATCTCCTCCTGGTACTCTCGGATCAGGCTATCGTAGTGTTTGTCATCCTGATAGACGTCTTTGACCTTCGTCTTTGCCTTGTCGATTTTGAACGGGCTGCCGTCAGGGATGCGATAGGGTTCCAGGTCGAGTTTAAGATTCATGTCGGCGAAGCGGTTGATGCTGCGGTTTTAACCGGAATGAAGCCGGAACGCAAGGTTGGTGAGCAGATCACAGCAAATAGTTGTGGCATTCAGTCTGCAATTTAATTGTGCCGATTTCGCCCGCGTGCACTATCACGATTGAGCAGATTGGCCCTTTCCACCTCAATCGTATGGCCTGCCCAATGATGGAGATTCGTTCTGGTAAATGATAGCCAATTCGTGCACATTGAGCCGCTTCAATTTCCACGTCCTTTGCTTTCCGTATGACCTCCTTTTCTCGATGGCTTCACAACGTAACGAGCGGTTTTGCTCGGCCCGCCTATGATGGCGGTTCGTCTGGTCGACGCTATGTTTCACGGCAGTCGTCTCGCCCAGGGATGGGGTGCAATCCTCGCATCGTAATGGCACTGCTCTTTATCGTGGGAACACTGGTCTATCACTGGATGACCACGACGACCTATACGAATCCGTTCACGGGGCGTGTGCAGAAGTTAGCGATTGCCGATCCCAAGGAGGAGATAGCGATGGGGTTACAGTCGATGCGCGAGATGGCCAGGGAGTTTGGCGGTGAAATCACCGGGACGCGGGAGGCCGCTTATGTCGATCAAGTCGGGGCAAAATTGATCGCGACGACGGCTGTCAAAGAGACGCCTTATGAATTTGATTTCCACTTGCTGGCGGACACGCGCACGATCAATGCATTCGCATTGCCTGGAGGTCAGGTTTTTATCACAAAGGGCCTCTTTGATTTGCTAAAGTCCGAAGATCAACTGGCCGGAGTGCTGGGACATGAAATCGGCCATGTGGTGGGGCGTCACTCCAATGAGCAGATGGCGCAGGGACGCCTCTGGCAGGGGCTCGCGAATGGGGTGGGAATTTTGTTGTCGGATGGCAATAGCAATGCGGGCGCCCAGGTGGCCCAATACGTCGCGCAGATGAAGGTAATGAGCTTTGGCCGCAACGATGAGTTAGAGTCCGACAAACTGGGGGTGAAGTTTTTGATCGAAGCAGGCTATGATCCTGAGGCGTTGATCGGTGTGATGGAGATTTTGGAAAAGTCCGCTGGCGGTGCCAAACAACCGGAGTTCATGAGCACCCATCCAAACCCTGAAAACCGGATCGAGCACATTCGCGATGAGATCGGTAAGGTGCGGGGAGAACTCGCGCCGAGGTGAGGTTCATTTTTCACTGGTCAGAGTGGCGCGGAGTCGGTAGAAAAGACCACCATGAATTTGCGCGTTGTTTTGGTGTTAGTGTCTTGCCTGTTGAGCGTCGTCACGGGCGGTGTTTTGGCGCGGCGTGAGGTTGGCGCGAGTCAGCATTCGACGGCGGGGGCGGATGATGGAGGGCGCGGAGTGTTGCCCCGGCGGCAACGTCCGCTCATCGGACTTTCAATGGATACGCTGAAAGAGGAGCGCTGGCAGGTAGACAAACGTTTGTTCATTGAGCAGGCGGGTGCACTGGGAGCGGATGTGATCGTACAGGACGCGAACAGCAGCGATTCACGTCAGGTCCAAGATGTGGAGGTCTTGCTCACCAAAAAGGTAGATGCGCTCGTGATCATCCCACACAACGGTGCAGCGATGGCGAAGGCTGTGCAGATGGCGCATGAGGCTGGGGTGCCTGTGCTGTCTTATGATCGGCTGATCACTGGTTGTGACTTGGATTTGTACATCACCTTTGACAACGTGAAGGTAGGGGAACTCCAAGCGCAGTTCATTGCAGATCGCCTTCCGGCAGTTGGAAAGCTGCGTCTGCTGCGCATCTATGGATCCAAGACGGATAACAACGCTTTTCTTTTCAAGCAGGGGCAGGACAACGTCTTGAAGCCCCTGATCGAAGCGGGGAAAATCGAGGTCGTTTTCGAAGACTGGGCGGAAGATTGGAAGCCGGAGAATGCCAAGAAGATCGCCAACGCGGCGATAACGCAGGGCAGAGGCGTGAACTTTGATGCGGTGCTGGCCTCAAATGATGGGACAGCCGGCGGGGCGATCCAGGCACTGATTGAGGAGAATGCGGCAGGGAGGGTGATCGTAACCGGCCAGGATGCAGATTTGGCGGCGTGCCAGCGGATTGTGCAAGGGACGCAGACGATGACTGTCTATAAGCCGATCCAGAAATTGGCGACGGGAGCAGCCGCTGCTGCGGTGAAACTCGCAACTCGCCGTCCGCTGGTTGCTCGGAGCGAGATCGATAACGGGCAAGTGGCGGTCCCATCAATTCTTCTGGAGATCGTCGCTGTGACGAAGGAGAACATTGATGAGACGGTGATTGCGGATGGTTTTCGACCAAAAGATGAGGTGTACCGTAAGAATTGAGCTATCCAAACCTTCAGGTTGAATCGGGTTTCAACGGAGAGATTGAAGCTTGCGGCATTTGGGGTAGTGTATTACAGTTTTCCTGAAAGATTCGTGAAGTCCCCGGGTCGGGGAGAGATCGAGAACGCGCCGCTATGAATCGACTCCGCTTAAATCTGGCATTCGTTGCAGTTTTCACAGTTCTACAATGTCAGAGTGCCGTGGCTAGCATCGACATTCAGTTCGACTATAGTTACGATTCGAACGGATTTTTTGCTGACCCAAACCGGAAATTGGTTTTGGAAAAAGCAGGTGAAGCTTGGGAGGCAGAAATAGCGGGTGCGACGTTGCCGGAGATTCCTCTCGGGACAGGTGGAAACTCATGGACGATGAGGTTTAACAATCCCTCTGTTGCCGCGAATTTGGCGGATGCGAAGAACACGTCCATCGTCAACAAACCACTCCCTGCGAACACCATCATCATTTATGTCGGTGGCCGGCCCGATGTGTATGGCGGCTTTCTCGGTTATGCGGAGTACGAATATGAGTATATTGGGTTTTCCGCATGGAACGCAATGATGGCGGCGCGTAATTCGAACAGTAACTTCGACTCGTTTGGCGGCGGAATTGCCTTCGACTCCGATGCTGACTGGCACTTTGATACGGATCCGTCGACGAAGGAATCGTTCGTCGGCAAGTATGACTTTTACTCGTTGGCACTCCATGAAATCGGGCACTTGCTGGGTTTTAATTCGGGGGCTAGCGCTTATTTCCAGCAGTCATTGGGCGGGGGCTTCACTGGCCCGACCGTTGTGGGACTTTACGGCAGCGCACCACCGATAGGTTCGACCACAGGGCATTGGCAAGGAGGGTTTCTTTTCGGCGGAAAGCCATGTGTGATGTCCACTCCTCTAAGTTCAAACGTGCGGGTGCCGGTGAACCCTCTGGATGCCGCAGTGCTGGCGGATATTGGCTATGTCGGATCATCTAATTTGACGGTTACGATCAATCCGCCGGAGGCGATCACGGCGGGGGCTCGTTGGAAGGTGGACGGCGGTGTGGACCGAACCAGCGGCACGACGGTAACTGGATTGGCGGCCGGAAATCACACGGTGTCATTCAAAACACTCTCAGGATTTGTCACGCCGCCGGACCAAATCGTTAGTCTGACAGTAGGGGCGGCGACGATCACGTCGGGGACCTATACTGCCATCCCTCTGCCGACAATCAGCGACGAACCTGACTCGTTGATCGTTGCCCAAGGAGATCCCGTGGCCTTCTCCGTCGTGGCGAATGCAGGCGGGAATCCGCTGACCTACCAATGGCGCAAGGCAACGTCGAATTTGTCGGGTGCGGCAGCGAAGACCGATTCCTACACCATTCCAGCTGCGACGACCAGTTCAGCAGGTCAATACAATGTGCTGGTTGGTAGTGCAGTCGGAAAGGTAACGTCTCCTATTCCGAGCGCTAATTTGGGTGTGGTGGCAGGCATGACAGGGAGTGGCACGGTGAATGAAGGAGCGACGTTAACTTTGACCCAGTCTGCTGCGGGGCCGAGTCTTACCTATCAATGGCAAAAGGATGGTTTCGATGTGTCGGATACTCTCGACAAAAGAATCACTGGCGCGACGAAGAATCGCCTGATCATCAAGCTTATGACTTCAGCAGATGCAGGTAACTACAAGTGTATTGTGACGATGCCGAATCACGCGGGGGGCTCGCTGACAAAGGATGGTCCGACATTGCCAGTGACGGTGCGTCTGAGGCCGGTCCTCAATGCAATGGCCTTTGGGCCGTGGACCGTGGCTGGTAGCGTGACGGACGTCATTACCGCGCAGAATGCTCCGACGCGCTTCACCGTTTCCGGTTTGCCGAGCGGCGTCGTGCTGAATACTGCGACTGGCCAGCTCAGTGGAAAGCCAAGGCTGGCTAAGGCTGCTAAGCTCAAGATTGTGGCTTCAAATCTTGCTGGATCTAGTCTGCCAGTGCTGATGGACGTACCCATTAATGCCATGTTGGCTCCGACTTATGGCGTTTTCAATGGGCTCATAAATCGTGGTGTATTGAATTCGGGATTTGGCGGTACCTTTACGGCGACGATTAGCTCCAGTGGCACGATGAGCGGTAGGCTATCGGTGGGCAAATCCGTTTATGCGTTTCGGGGTGTGTTGGAGAGCCTGCCCGGGCCAAATCCCAGTGCCGTCATTTCCGTCAGCCGTGGACGAGTGCTGTCACCGCTTAGTTTGACCTTCTCCATCAATCACCTGACGGGCGAACTGACAGGTTCGGTGACGGATGGAGTTGCTGCTCCGGTCAACATTCAGGCTTGGCGAAATCCATGGAACAGTCGGAGTAATCCTGCCTCCGAATATGCGTTCACCTACACATCGCTAATGCGACCGCCCGACATTGTCGGCCCTCTGCCTGCAGACGCGCCGCCACAAGGTAACGGCTATGCAACGGTGAAGGTATCCACCAGTGGGGGGGTGTCATGGGCAGGTAAATTGGCGGATGGAACTTCGGCTTCGCGGTCCACGACGTTGGGGCCAGATGGGCAGATTGCTCTGCACTGGATGCTCTTTGGTTACACGGGGTCCGCACAGGGCTGGTGTGATCTCAACGTGGACTCCCCAACGTTTGCCGCAAATACGCTGGATGGCACGGTAGATTGGATGAAGAATCCTCAGGTCAGCACCAAGGTGACGAATTATCGCGATGGATTTGCTCTGCACAACCTGACCTTGATTGGTGGTCGCTACACGCCTCCATTGACTGGCTCTGTGGTTCTGGGTTTCGCAACACCCCCACCAGAGAATGCGAAGATCTACCTGACCGGTGCAAACATTGCGGATGCTTCTCAGGCAATGGATGCCCAAGTCAGTTTCACCATCACAACGGCGAATAAGGTGGTGATGCCGCCTGCAGCGAGCAATCCCACATCGACACGGATTACCAGTTTTTCGGTCAAAACCGGGGCATTTGCTGGGAGTTTTGTGCTGCGCGATCCAAAGCCCGGTGGTGGCGTGGGGACACTTGTTCGCTCGGTGAAATTTCAGGGACTTTTGGTGCCAAGGGTGGGCGAGGGGGCAGGGTATTATTTGCTGAACCAATACACGACGTCCGTTCCGGTACCGTTGCTTTCGGGCAAAGTGCGGATCGCGACGCCGTGATCTTGGAGGAGGATTTTCCTGTTTCCTTTCCAAGTGTCTGGGTGGAGAGTTGGCCCATGCGTGTGAGATCGTCCATCCAGTGGGTCGGGATTGAACTGTTGCTGCTTCTGAGTGGCGGCAGGATTGTTTTGGCCCAACAAGAGACTTTACCTGTTCCCGAGGAGGTCCGGCGGCCAGCCGGAGTCTTGATGAAATCGGTTGCCGATTTGACAGACGAAGTCCGCCCGTCGCTGGTGAAGGTCAGTCAGGTGGGCAGGGAGGGCGTGGATGGGATTGGCAGTGGCTTTGTGGTGTCCGCTGATGGTCTTGTAGCGACAAATCTGCATGTGATTGGAGAAGCGCGAGATCTAAAGGTGGAGACCGGCGATGGAGAGCAGTACGAAGTCACCGAGATCCATGCCACCGATAGCCATGCCGATTTGGCGGTGCTGCGGGTGAAGCTGAAAGACCACAAGCTGACGCCATTGGCCTTGGGTGATTCTGATCAGGCTCGGCAGGGAGATCCTATTGTCGCGATGGGCGCACCTGAGGGTTTGGCCTTCAGCGTTGTTGAAGGGGTGCTGTCAGGGAAACGCGACATTGATGAAGTCGAGATGCTTCAGGTCGCCGTGCCGATTGAGCGTGGGAACAGTGGTGGACCATTGTTGGATCGGAAGGGTCGGGTGCTGGGTTTGCTGACATTGAAGTCTCTGCGCACAGAGAATCTCGGCTTTGCCATGCCGGTCAACGCATTGAAGCGCTTGCTAGCGGAGCCGAATCCGATTCCGATGTCCCGCTGGTTGACGATTGGTGCGCTAGATGCAAAGCGCTGGAAGACGGTGATGGGGGCGCGCTGGATGCAGCATGCGGGCGTGATCCGTACCGAGACGCCTGGTTCGGGATTTGGTGGTCGCGCCCTTTGCCTGTCTATCAAGGACAAGCCTGTAATTCCCTTTGAGGTCGCCGTGACCGTAAAGTTGGATGACGAAAGTGGTGCTGCAGGATTGGTGTTTTGTTCTGACGGTGGTGACGTTCATTACGGATTTTATCCCTCTGGTGGGAAGCTGCGACTGACTCGGTTTGATGGTCCAGATGTCTATTCTTGGACTATCCTGGCGGATATGCCGTGCGCTCAGTATAAGGAGGGCGACTGGAACCAGTTGAGGGTCAGAGTCGATGACGAAAAGATTACCTGTTACGTGAATGGGGCCAAACTTTTGGAGCAAGCAGATACTGGATTGCGCGGGGGCTTTGCTGGGATCTGTAAATTCCGAACCACGGTGGCCAGTTTTCGAGGCTTTAAGGTTGGTGATGATCTGGCTGAGAAAGCAGTTGAGCCGGAGATCGTGGAGAAGGTTAGCAAGGCCGTGGATGGATTTCTGGGGCATGGCAGCACAGAGAAGGTAGTGGGTGAACTGCTAGATGATCCGTCATCCAGCCGGCGCGTCCTGCGTGAGCGTCGCGGGATGTTGGAGCGGCAGGCGGCGCAGTTACGGGACCTGGAGAAGGAGCTTCATCGGCGGGCGGTGACGAAGGATCTCCTGGCAGAATTGGCAAAGCCGGAGGAGAAGATCAATCTCTTGCGCTGTGCTCTGCTGCTTTCTCGCCACGACAATCCAGAAATCGACGTCACCCAGTATTTGCAGGTCTTTAACCAGATGGTGGACGACCTCCGTGGTGATCCCGCCTTTAAAAAAGGGGCGAAGGAGGCTGTGGCGAGGATTAACCGCTACCTCTTCGAGGAGAACGGTTTTCACGGCAGTCGCAACGACTATTCAAATAAGTCCAACAGCTATGTGAACGAAGTTTTGGATGATCGCGAGGGGCTCCCCATTTCGCTCTCAGTTGTCTATTTGGAATTGGCGGCTCGACTGGGCGTTAAGGATGTCTTTGGAGCCGGTCTGCCAGGGAAATTTATGGTGGGCTATCATCCGCAGGCGGGCAGCGATGAGGTCAGGCTGGTGGATGTGTTTGAGCGCGGTAAGATGCTGACGACCGAGGCTGCACAGGAGGAGTTGAACGACGGGATGCCATTTGACCCAGAGATGCTGATTCCTGCAACAAAGAAGAGTATTGTGATGCGGATGCTCAAGAATTTGGTCAGTCTGACGATGCAGGATGCGATGCCATCCAAGGATTCGGCGCCCTATGTGAACTTGGTGCTGGCTCTGGAACCAGCCTCTCCTGCAGAGCGTTTTGCCCGTGCCCGCTTGCGGGAGCTGGACGGTGATAAACCAGGCGCACGAGAGGACGTGGGTTGGCTGCTGGAAAATGGCGAGCAATTGCCGCCGTATCTGTATCAGCAGCTCGATCACTGGTATCAATCACTGAAATAACAGGTCTGCACCGCCTCTGTCTCATGGCTGCCCATGCATCCCACTTTTCGGTGCCGACTCGAGGTAAGGGGACCTACGAAATCACGGAGAGTTGCCAGGCGATCGTTAGAGCCAGCGGAATCCGCACCGGGACGGCGACGGTGTTTGTGCAGCACACAAGTTGTAGCTTGGTGATTTTTGAAAATGCAGACCCGTCTGCACGCACTGACCTGCACGCATTCTTTGATCGTCTCGTGCCGGAGAATGAACCCTACTTTGTCCACACTTATGAGGGCTCCGATGACATGCCGAGCCACCTGCGGATGGCTTTGACACGTAGTTCTGAGGTCGTGCCGGTTGTGGACGGACGTTTGGCGCTGGGAACTTGGCAGGGAATCTTCCTTTTTGAGCATCGTCGTGCACCGCACCTTCGGTCAGTTGTCATCAGTGTGGTTGGCGAGTGATCTCTAGAAGCCTGTGAAATCAAGCCTTCGGAAGTTTTTTCTTGTTCACAATAATCTGGCCTGCATCCTGCTTTTTCAATTCTTGAGGTCAGGAGTGTGAGCTTCTGAATTTCTCCAGGGCATGATTCCTGGAGGATTCCCAATAACATAGATTCAGTTATCGCTTCATGGTTGGTGGAGCTGGATCACCCGAAAGGTCCGGTGGGAGATGGTTGGCTCCCGCCGGACCCCTCGGGGGGGGAGAAAAGAACTGGAACTGTTCAAGGAATCTGCTTGATGCGATCCCCATTCAGTGGCAACAATTGCATCCGCCCGGCAAACCACCGGGCGCTGTGTGAGATACCTGCCAAAGCAGGCTTTTGCACCCGTAGTTCAACGGATAGAACAGCGGTTTCCGGAACCGTCGATACAGGTTCGATTCCTGTCGGGTGTACACTCCTAGCCAGCAGTGGGCCGGGGCCCTTTAGGGCTTTGCGAGACCGTTCGCGACTGTATCTGGTGCACTATACCAGTTAAGTTGAGGCATCCCCGTCATCTCGACCCATTGGAAGGTTCCTAGCCGACGCCACTGCAACTCTACAATGACGTAGGAGGTCTGGGTTTCCCAGCTGATCTTGGTACGCAGGTCTTGAGCCAGCGGTGTGTCTTTCGGCACGAAGACATAACCGTCATAGGTGGGAAATGGCGGCTGGATACGGAAGCAATCTTTAGCTTCGCGATCTGGAACGTCTTCTTCAAAGTAATGAGAGCGGCTGATGCCAACGTGAAAGCTACCCGGGTTCTCCTGGAAGTTACTGAGGAACTTGTAAAGAAGATCATCTTTAAATTCGATGAAGCTGACCCAATCCACTTTGAAGCCCGTGGGGCTTCCTTGAAGCATCACTGGAATTGGGAATGCAAGATCCTTAGTGGCCACCTGGAAGAGACAGTGGGGTGCCTTGGCCGTTTCCGGGGAGTTATCCATGCGGATGAAGTTGATATTGTTCACCATGATGGGACCCGCATCGTTGACCTTGTAGTAGCGTTCTACCAATGAAACCATCTCTGGATCATCGGCCCCAAGGATGTGTGGGCGGCGTTCTAGAAGAGTGCGGGCAGAAAGGAACTGCTTCAGTGCTGCGAGGGCGTCTTCCGCCTCGGGTGGAACGTTGACAACGACCGCAGCGGACGATGATCCCATGGATACGCCGGGGAGTGGCGGTTGCGTGTCTGGGGTAGTCGTTGGCACTGCGGGTGTAGGCACTTCTACAAGAGGCGCTGGTTTTGGGGCTGATCCGTTGGTGTCGGCCGTGGCAGATGGCGTTTCTTCGATGACCTCTGGCTTGGGCACGGTTGTGGCCCGCATCACCGTCTCGTCTTTGGCGGGTTCGGAGGGATCAAAGCCGGCACCGGCAGGGTTGGGCGGATTTGGTGATTGGCTGGCAACGACTGTGGGCGTTGTGCTGGAGACTGCCGGAGGGGCTGGAATACTGCTAGGTGCTGGGGTGGAAACTTCCTCCGGTGCCCCTTTGTTCAAATACTTTGCCAACAAGTCCTTTAGAGGAGATCTGAAAATGTAGCCCACTGCGCCGAGGAATCCTGCCAGCAGGACGCTGGCGACGAGAAACATGAGGACACTGGAGGAGCGGCGTGGACGATTTGGATACTGTGGCCGGGGTCTAGCGGGTTGCTGCTGCCTGCCCGCATCGATTGAGGACAGCGGATCCAGCGGAGTGCCGAGATTTTCGCGGCCGAGCATCGGATCTTGGCCGAGTGTTGGCGGTTGGCCGTATGCCGGCAGGCTTTCCGCCGGGGATCCAAGAATAGGGGCACCAGGAATAAGGTGGGACGATACCCCTGGTTGTTGGCCTCGAGGCTCTGGAATACCTGCGTTGTGGGTTGGTTGAGAATGCTCTGGATATGAGCTTCCGGGCTGCGGGGCGGTGCCAAGCCCACCGAGCAGAGAGCTGGGGGCAGTGAGCGATGGTCCTCGCCGAGGCGGTAGTGCGACGCCGGCAGGAGGGGAAATTTGTGGCGGGAGACTTGGTTGTACCGGCTGCTGATATTGCGGATGAACAGGTTGCGGTTGCTGCGGCTTGTAGGCAGGCTCCGGAATATTGCCCAACTTTCCAGACATGGTCCCACCAAGCGGGGGCATCGCGGGAACGCCAGGAATGGGCTGAACGGCTGGCACCTGTCCCCAGGGGGTCGGTGCGGGCTGCTCTGGGGCTGGCGGTGTCGGAATATGAATGTGAGATGGGATCTGCCCCGGCAGAGAATGCTGTTCAGGAGCAGGCTGCGGCGGTGCCGCGAAGCTCGGCGCAGCGACGGGCTGTGCGGCGACCGTCGGTGATGTAATCTGGTTTCCGCAGTGTGGACACGGTCCTGTGACCCCCGCTAGGTGAGCCGGAACCGTGAGCGTGGCATGACACGCGTTGCACTGGAACTGAATCACTTGAGGTGTCATGAGTGGGAAAGGGCGAAAACCGGACTCGGAGGTTAGACTGGAATTTGTGGAGTGATTCTGACTCAGATGAAAAACTGGGGTTCAGTATGGTCGGAAAAACTCCGACGGTACTGAACGCTCGGTTATTGTTTTTTCAACCGTTCTTCCTAGAATT
>CAZCAL010000071.1:0-4112 GCA_964496625.1 uncultured Verrucomicrobiaceae bacterium
TCTAGCGGATTCTGCTGAGCAATTGGCATCTGCCCCAACCGGGCCACAAGGTCCTTCCGAGTTGTCTGATATTGTTCCGCTGAAATGACAACCCGGATAGTGAGAAACGTGGGAACCCCCCACAAATCGCCCGCGCGGGGATTGTGGTGCGCCATTACGATAATTGGACCAAGGGTACTTATCGGTAGCCAAGGATCCGCGACGTATGGCACCCGCCCCAGCCGACGGACCAGCCGCTCCGCGTCGGGAGAACAACTCTCCCGAAGCATCGTAAGCGGCAACAAATTATTTTGAAGCCCAATACCTTCGATCGATATAATTGCTGCTTCAGGAGAAGGAACGCCTGGTTCAACTGTCCCGGACAATGGATTGCCAACCGGTCTAAAGGATTCAGCCGAGACCGCTGGAGAAGTATGATCTAAGGTTAGCGACATGAGAGAGAGTCAAGTAAGCTCCGCAAGGTGCTGGTTAAGCTCCCAGCGGGTTGATATTCGGATCTGACGGAAAGGCGGGACCAATGTCGGATCCGTCAAAAACGACTTTGAGACCTATTCCAGGAGTACCGGGCTCCAGGAGCTCAAAAAGTGATCCAGTCCACCGGATCCGAAAGTCGGTGGCATTTCCTGAGATTGCAGGATTATAAATGGGCTCAATAAAGGGGGACCCTGGCGTCGCACGATCATCATCGGGGTGCCTAAACTGCAAAGCATAACGCAGGATTTGCAGTTCATCATTTGCCGAGCCTGGCTGCGATGTGACCACAAGCTCCCGCACGCCTTCCGCATACCGGTGAACTGCAGTATTCAACATTTCCAGTTTTTGCCGCGCAAGCGCTCCCTTCCCCGCACTTGTCGCCGCTGAGTAACTCGTCAGCGCAATGGTCGCCAGCACACCCATTAAAGAAACACAAATGACCATCTCCGTCATGGAAAATCCTCGGCGTCTCAGCAAGTGCGAGAGCGCAGATGGAAGGTGGAGAAACTTGGTAATGGTCATAGCTGGGCGGATTATTTGGCTGGACCTCGCTGTGTCATTGCGCTTATGAGCAGAAACAACCCATGGAGCACCTCTGTCAGCGTCAATAGTAAATTCTACCGGCAGGCCCCATCAGGACAGTCTTCGAAAGGGCGGTAATGTTGTTGTCGAACACTACACTGTAGCCTGAGGGAAGGAAGCCTCCGATCAAGTTATCCTCCGCAAAGGCGATGTACGGCTTCAACAGATTGAATTTTGTCTGTGGGGTGGTCGCCTGATTCCAAAGTTGGCTAGCGTCAGAGCGCCCCTTGACTTGAATGAGTGACACCTGGGCCAAATTCAACGCTTCTGCACGAGTGATTGCTACATTACGCTCACTGTCACCACGCATCCGGGTAATGGATGGGATGGCCATAAACGAAATGACACCGATAATGGAAACTGCCGCGAGCATTTCCACCAAGGAAAAGGCAGCGCGACGCAAAGTGGTGCGACGACTTAGCAGGGTATTCATGAGGATAGCGTGGGATTAAAATGAATTGGCTTGCAATCGAACTAGACTAGTCAGCCTCTAGCAGCGCTTGTGGAAAGTCTCCCGCCTGCCAGTCAGGCAGCGTGAAATGTTGTTTGAGATTGTTGAGAGCAAGACTCTTCAGTTGATTGGAGTTGGTCGTGTAATCGAGGAAATGGTCAGCGGTGGATTGATCTAAAAAACCTGCTCGCTCATCCACATTCGCCCGAGTAGCATCTGGGGCGAGGAGGAAGAACCTCGCCTTGGAGGACCCGTGTCCATTATAATCTGCCCGCACTTCTTCAATACTCCGTAGTGCCCCGACATTGCTTGCATCCGTCAAGGCCGTCTCACGCATATTGGCCATCACCCAGGCACTCAGCGCGCTGTTGATCGCCGCCTGTTGCTGGCGCACGATGATTCGATTCGCGTCCTTGGACATGTTGGACATCGCCGTCACGACGATTGCGGACATGATGCCGATAATGGCCACTGTAAAGATCGCCTCCGTGAATGAGAATCCAGAGCGGCGGGAACTTTGAGGGAGGGTGATCATGATGAGCAGAGGATACCGGG
Organism: uncultured Verrucomicrobiaceae bacterium; assembly: GCA_964496625.1. Lineage (GTDB taxonomy): Bacteria > Verrucomicrobiota > Verrucomicrobiia > Verrucomicrobiales > Verrucomicrobiaceae > JACKQF01. Next base: position 2,063 of record CAZCAL010000071.1, read on the forward strand.
ATTAGTGATTCTTGCGAATGATCCGCCGAGACTCTCGCCCCGGCGGATCAGATGTTTTGTCTCCCGTCAGATCAAAGATCGAGACGAGTTTCCGATTGGCGTCTGGTGGACAAAGGGCACACGCCCGCCTAGACTCTTAGCCAATTAGAACGTGATGACCGCTGTGCTGTCGTATTTGACAGCTTCGTTGGTGGCGTCCCAAGAGAGCAGATCTTGGATACCAGCTTCTTCGGAATCGTCGATAGCGCCGACCGTGAAGGTCTTGCCACTGAACGCACCGTCAGATGGAGCCACACCTGCTTCAGCAAGCGACACGATGTCGGCGGGGGTTGATGGGCTGATGACAGCACCAGCTGCGATAGCGGCGTTCAGAACGGAAGCGATCTGCTGAGCGTTGCGCTGAGCAGCGGCCTTGCGGGTGCTTTCGTTCACGGAACCGATGTTTGGAATCGCGATAGCTGCGATGATGCCGATGATGGCGATCACGACGAGCATTTCAACGAGGGAGAATCCCTTGCGGGCAGTCTTCAGAGTAACGTTTTTCATTGTATTGTTATTTCGGGCTGTTGGTTTGTGTTTGTTAGGCTGCCTTGATCGGATTATGAAAACCAGAACTCGGCATGTGGTAATTATAGTTGTTACAACTTTAGAGTCAACTGTCTTTTATGGTTTTTCTGAATTTTGTCTTACAATATGACATTTATCTGCCAACTGCAGCCTCGAGACGGCATGATTTGTGGTTAAGCGCCGTCGGAGATTGATCGACCTTGCGTTCCTTCCCATCTCCATGTTCCGTCTCGGTCCATGGAACAAACCATTCAAATCGCCCTGGTAGGTGCCGGCATGTTCGGCGGAGACGTTCACGCACGCGCTTATGCAGATTTGCAGCGCTTTGGCCTCGCAGGGCAACTGGCGCGGGTTGGCCTTGAAGAATACGCCCGCCCTTTTGGCAACGTCCGCTTTGAGCTCGTCGCAGTTGGCACCCGGACGGAAAAATCTGCTCTCAAAGCCGCCGACACTTTTGCCAGCCAAACTGGCTATCGTCCCGCACCCTATTTCGGTGAAGAACCCTGGGCTGAGATTTTGGCAGACTTCCCCAATCTTGACATCCTTGCTGTCGCAACCCCAGACCACCTCCATACTGAGCCTATCCTAGCGGCACTTAACCGTGGCGTGCATGTCATCACGGAGAAGCCGATGTGCCTAACGATTCAGGAAGCCGATGAAATCATCGAACTTGCGGACAAAAAAAGCTTGGTCGTTGGCGTCGATATGCACAAGCGCTATGACCCCGATCACCTGCGCATCCGCGATGACATCCAGAACCGGATCGGCCCCCCGCTGTATGGCACAGCCTATCTAGAAGAGCCCCTGGAGGTCTCTACCAGCACCTTTAAGTGGGTAGAGAGCAGCGATCCATTCAGCTATGTGGGCCCACACTGGACAGACCTGATCTGGTCCTACTACAAGAGCAAGCCTGTCGCCCTCAGCGCTGTCGGCCAGAAAAAGCGTCTCGTGCGTGACGGAATCAACGCCTACGATGCCGTTCAAGTGCGGGTGGAGTTCGCCAATGGCATGTCAATCAACTTCCACAATAACTGGATCACCCCCGCAGACTTCGAGGGTCCAGTGAACCAGGGCCACGAGATCGTCGGTGCCGACGGCAAGGTGGAGAGTGACCAGCAATACCGCGGTTTCCGCTTCTGGAACAACGGCGGCGGCTCCCGCACGAGCAACAATCACTTCACCCGTGAAGTTCTCCGCCCAGACGGCAGCAAGGGTTACCTCGGTTACGGAGTGGACAGCCTCACCGTCGCGATCGTCGCCGTCTGCCGCATGAAATTCCAGAAAGCCACTCGTGCCGAGGTCGATCCCTATTATCCGACCGCCGAAGACGCACGCATCACCTGCGCGCTCGTTGATGCTGCTGCACGCGTCCGCGATCTCAACTTCAAATATCTCCAGGAAGGCAAAGGTGCCCCGGTCACCGCCAAGTTTGGCGATGACGGCATCACCAGCCTGACCGTCACCGGTTTCAGCGGAAGCAATG
>CAZCAL010000071.1:4122-14772 GCA_964496625.1 uncultured Verrucomicrobiaceae bacterium
TGCGGTCTTCGAGAAGATTTACGATCAGCCAATCTAGACCATCCGTCAGCGAGGCCTACTCTCCTTCAATCAGCACCACTCCAGCATCGGGCACCCCCAACGAGAAGCCCCGCCCGTATCCATACCCGCCCTGCAAGAAGACGCCGTAAAAGGTCGTCGGCGCGATTCCCGCCGGAGAGATGCGCCCGCTAAACCAACCCGTGCGCGAATTGATGGAGATCGAACACCTGTCTGGATTTCCGCCCGGAAAGCTCACTCTATTCCTCTCGCTGACGAAAAGAGTGTTGCTAGTACCGTCCAACACTCCACCGATAAATCGAACAGAACCATCCCCGAATGCGGCATTGAAAGGATCCGTAACGCGCTGGCCCGATGGCGGCGGATTGTAACGGATCGGGACGCCAAGGCAGGTTTGAAATGGCAAGGCAGGGTAATATCGGTCGCGCGCCCGCCAGGGCTTCAACCAACCTTGCGGGGTCTCGGTCCCCGGTTGCTGAGGCCCAAGACCAAAATCAAAGGTGCCGTAAAAATTTCCACGTCTGCCGTACAGCGGTGCCATGAATGCACACTCACCAGCTCCAGCATCGTCTTGATCAGCTTGAGAAATGCCACCCGAAAACGCCGTCACCGAATTGTCCGCCAGACGACCTACCACCCGCACGGACCCATCCGCTCCGACTTTAGCGCAAAGCGAGGCTGGCGCATCGACTGATCCTCTCCCACTGCCCTGACACCAAATTGTATACGCACCCGCTTGTGGGGCAATTGAGCGCCGACCATCATACGGGAGACGCCGGATCACGCCCTCCGCCCATTCGCCCTCAGGGTCACGCAAGGAAACCGCACAGCGTGACCAGCCTTCACTGAACTGAAGTCGCAATCCCAACGAGGCCCGACTGCCGCGCGCAAAAGACGCAATCATCTGTCCAGCGCCATCAATGCCCCCTTTGAAAGCCGATCTAACCCCTTGAAAATCGACTGTTCCGCTCACACCACCGACCCCAGAGACCGTGCATTTCACCAGTGCCCCCCAGCCCTGCGTATCAATCAATCCGCAATATTTTCCGGCCAAAGGAACAAAATAATCATCGTCCTCAACAACCACGATCGTGTTGCTGCTACCGTCCAAGATTGCACCCGCCAATGGAGCACTGCTGAGACTCACGGTGAAGGACTCAGGCCCCTCAAATTCCCCATCCTGGAAAGTCGGAATTTCAATGAAGGTCGAGAGTTCATTTTCACCCATAATTGCGGTGCCTGAGATGACTTGGAGATCATCAGAGCATGTCCTCCCACTGCTTCTTGTTACAGTCCAACCTGCGCTCAGTCCTTGCTGACCAGAACGCAAGCGCCGCACCTCGATCCAAGCAGAATCACCTTCGCGAACGTGGATCTCTCGCATAGGGAAGCCACAAGCACCCGTTTGCTGGTCTTCGGAAATAATAATGGTGTTACTTGTACCATCCTGAATACCCAGCCCACCACTGGGACTAGCCAGTTGCAGGGAAAACGACTCCTGCGGCTCACCATCGCCATCCTGCGTGATGGGAATGGGCACCAACGCAGTGCGATCTGTTGCGGCAAACGATATCGGAATCCCTGAAGCCAAATAATCCACTCCTGCCGTCGCTGCGACACCTGCGCTTGGAGCGCCGCCACTGACTTCGATGCCGCCGGCCCCTTCGCCTTGGAGCTTCAGAAGCCTTGGCCAAACCGTGCCGTCGGCCTCCGCAACGTAATACTCCGATTGAGCCCAAGCCAGTGTGCCAGCACTGCCCGCCGGATACCATGAGAACCAGATCTCATTGTCTGCCTGAGTCAATCCACCATGACAGGCAAAATAGTAAACGTGCCCTTCCAGGGCATTGAACTGGACTCTCGTCGAATTATCCAGAGTGCTACCACTTCCACTTCCAACCAAGGTTGACGGAACGACCCCGCTGGGTGTGTAAACATAAAGCGAAAATGGCCCAAACTCCGCCGAGCCTTTCCGCCGTGACCCCACCATGTCAGCATAAAAGCTGCCAGTCGAAGGTGCCGTCCATTCAAACCAGATGGCAGGCTGGGTGAACCCAAGCCCCTTCTCGAAAGAACCGAGCGTCGCACCTTGGTCACTGCGGATGATCGTGCCGTTGGCCCCAGAAAGACTTTCGGCGTCTCGGTAGGCATCATTGACGACTTCAGAAAATCTCCACGAAAAATCAAAGGGCTGGCCTGCGTCCACCACCAAATAGATCACCTGCCCCCGCATGAGGTCCGCAGAGAGGCGCTCTTCATCAAGTGCAATCGTATTACTCGTTCCATCCGCAATCGTTTGCAGTGGAATGGTGGTCGCCGGGTTCGCGGGAAGGCGCAACTCAGCGCGCAGCCCTTGGTCATCGGGAATCTCCACGACCAACCGCCCATTTGCAGGCGCAATGTATCGGTACCAAACCGTGTGCAATGCGGACTGTCCTCCCACTGGGGTCTCTCCAAATTCCGCAGTCGCACCACTACCACCCTGCCCTGTGTAGCTTCCCTCCCTTTCCGTCAGTAGCAGTGTGTTGCCGACTCCGTCGTTAATCGGCCGACGGCTGGCGGCCGAAAGTGAGCTCCCAACAAATACGGCGAGCACAACAAGGGTAGAGGCGCGTTTCATGGTACAAAACACATAGTCCACGAGCGCTCAATCACAACCCAAAACCCCGATTCAGCAGAGCCGCAACCACGTCTTCAAAGGCGTGGGCCAGGGCACGCACACCCATGAAAGCGCACTATTTCTTCCCAATACAATAGAGCGCTTTGTCAGAGCGAAGCAGCAGCCGGTTCCCCACCACCGCAGGAGTGCCGTTAAACTGGCTATCATCGCTGGCAAAAACATTTACACCGATTTTCTGATACGTCGGGTCCGCAGCGATCACAAAAACGCCATTTTTTCTGGACGCACAAAACAGCAGCTTCCCCACCCGAAGTGGCGACGCATAAAACGGCTTCCCAGCACCGCCACGCCCTTTGCCTCCGGGTCTTCCACCAGCCGCAGCGCCAGCTCCGCCTTCCATCACGCGCTCACGATACACTTCCTCCCCTGTGTCTGCCTTCATGCATAACGCGAACCCCTGATCATTCACCACATACAGATGCCCGTTATAAAGAGAAGGTGTCGGCACATAGCTGCCAGTCTTCGATTGCCAGAGATGATTCGACTCCGACACATCCCCCTTCCCACCCAATTTTAGGCACACTGAACCAGTGCTGGGATACCCACCAAAAATAAAGGCCTTTCCTTCACCGACGATGACGCTTGGCGACACATTGCCCGTCAACTCATGCAGCGCATACCAGCGCAGTTTGCCAGTTTCAGGATTCAGCCCCCAAAGCTCGCCCGGCACAGCCATGACCAGATCCTCCTTACCATCTGCGCTTGGCAACACCATCGGCGTCCCGTAGGCCATCTGGAGCACATCCCCCTCCGCCCTCCAACGCACCGAACCGCTCGCCTTATCCACGGCAATGATCGCCCGAGCTTCATCGGACGCATTGTAGATCACCAGGTCCCTCCACACCACTGGACTACCCGCAGAACCCCACCGCGTGCGACCAGACATCTGCCCCAGATCCGTCTGCCACAGCTTCTTTCCGGCTAGGTCAAACGCGGCCGCACCACCCTTGCCAAAGAAGACATATATATTCTGTCCGTCGGTCACTGGCGTGTGTGTCGCATACCCGTGCTCAGTAATGAAGCCTTGGTAAGGATCCTCCGTCGTCGTCGACGGCACCTCGCTGTCCCAGAGAATCTTTCCCCCGTTTAAACTCACACAGACAAGATGCCGCACCAGTTTGCTCATGTCCTGATTTTCTGGCTTATCGCCGTAACCTGACCAGCAAGTCACGAAAATCTTGTCTCCCAGAACAATCGGAGAAGACGATCCCGGCCCCGGCAGCGCAACCTTCCAAACCAAATTCTCAGAATCACTCCAAGTCATCGGCACATCCGCCTCGTCCACCGCTGCCATACCCGTCGGCCCGTAGAGACGAGGCCAAGAAGCTTCTTCCGCACGCAGGTTGCCATTCATCACGGCAAATGCGCAGCCAATCATCATCCATTGCCAAACAAAGGAAAGGTTCATCATAAGATCGCATAAACCCAGCCTGAGTAGCTAGGTTGCACAAAAAACCGGCTCCGGTCAGCCCCGGCTTTGCAGTCCACATTGTGACGGGCACTTCATGATCGTATGAAGACCGAGGCCAACGTTCACACCGTTGGCACGTGTGATGCTTGAGAGAGGCAGTGGAAAACTTCTACCCCAATTGCATGACATGAAACTACGCTCTCTCTATCTTCTCGCTGCCGCCTTCTGCACGGTCCTGATGCTACCAGCACCTACCGCAACCGCTGCCCCACTCAAAATTGGCTATTCCGACTGGCCCGGCTGGGTCGCCTGGGAAATCGCAATCAAAAAGGGCTGGTTCAAGGAGGCAGGCGTCGATGTGGAATTCGTTTGGATGGACTACGGCAAGTCCATGGAAGCTTACGCGGCAGGGCAGCTTGACGGTGTCGGCATGACCAACGGTGATGCACTCGTCACCGGCGCCACAGGTAAACCTTCCGTCTGCATCATCATCAACGACTACTCCAACGGCAACGATATGATCATTGGCCAGCCGGGTGTCGAATCACTGAAAGATCTGAAAGGCAAAACGGTCGGCCTTGAAGAAGGCTTCGTCGATCACCTGTTGCTCCTCAAAGCATTGGAATTGAGCGGCATACCGGATTCAGAAGTCACCATCAAAAACACCCCGACCAATAACACCCCGCAAGTTTTGGCGTCGGGTGAAGTTGCCGCGATTGGCGCGTGGCAACCCAGTTCCGGCCAGGCATTGAAGTTGGTTCCAGGGTCCAAAGCCATCTATACCTCCAAGGATGTGCCGGGACTCATTTACGACTGTCTCTATGTAGATCCCAAGAGTTTAGCAGAACACCGCGAAGACTGGAAAAAGGTGACACAGGTCTGGTACAAGGTTGTCGATTTCATCTACACTGAGAAGAATCTCGACGAATCCCTAGCAATCCTTGCCTCACGTGTCGGAGTAAAGCCCGAAGAGTATGAGCCATTTCTCGAAGGCACCAAGATTCTCAAGCCAGAAGAGGCATTAAAAGCCTGGGAAAAAGGCGACGGTCTATCCTCAATCTATGGCTCCACCGCCATCGTGGATGCGTTCAACGTAAAGTACAAAGTGTATGAGAAGCCAGCAGATACCGCTTCCTACCTTGACCCAAGTCTGACCAAAGAAGTCCTGACGAAATAGTCATCCTCACATGGAGCGGCTGCACAGAAAGCAGCCGCTCGCTTCTTTTCACCCAAACACACTCATGCCGCAGACCGCTCACAGCCGCTGGTTTGGAGTCCGCAAGGACCTCAGCAAGGGACGTGCTGCCGCACTGATGGCTGCATCCTTTTTGCTGCCACTTGGCGCTTGGGCCATTGCTGCCTACGGACCGTTTTGGGAGGTGGCTTATCAAGTCTCTCTTTCTGCTGAAAGCCCTCATCTCCAGGTCGTGCATGTTCCGGGAGAGAAACTCACTGCCGACAGTTGGCAGGAATTCCTCAGTGCAGTTCAGTCTGATAACGCAGCGATCATCGAGGCGCAATCCAAGGGCACGCCAAATGAATCTAGCGCACGACAAAACAAGAAGGTCCTGCGTCAGATTGTTCCTGCTGCACTAGCCAATGGCTGGATCGAAAAAGGCCATGAGACCGATGACGAAGCCATTCGCAATGTCTGGCAACAACTCGCTGCTGGTGAACTCACTAGCCCTGTCATGGAAATCAGCGATGACAACTCAGCTGTCATCAAATCAAATGCGGCAGTCCTCAGTGCAGCAAAACCTGATTGGCCAACGGTAAGTCTTTTGAAGCTGCTACCCCAGGCCGAGACCAAAGTCTCGCGCCCCGTCTATCTGATCCCACCTCATGAAGTCGCCCTAGCAGGTTGGAAAAGCCTCCAAGCAGTTGCACCCGAGCCGAACTCAGATAGCAGCGATGCATCTGACCGCAAGACTTTGCTGCAGCGTTACGGTGAATCGCTTCGCACCATTTTCCTTGGGTTTCTCCTTGGAGCGATGGTCGCAGTCCCACTCGGCATCCTAGCAGGTACGTATGACTTCTTCTCCAAACTCTTCGAGCCCTTTATCGATTTCTTCCGATACATGCCCGCGCCCGCCTTTGGGGTCGTCCTCATGGCCATCTTTGGGCTCGAGCTCGGACCCAAAATCATGCTGGTCTTCCTCGGCACCTTTCCTCATGCCGTCTTGATGGTAGCCAACACCACACGACAACTCGAAAAGCCCCTCCTCGAAGCAGCACAAACTCTCGGTGCCAATCAAAGACAGCTCGTTACCCGCGTCGTCATTCCCGGCATCATGCCAAATCTTTACAATGACCTCCGCATCCTCCTCGGCTGGGCGTGGACGTGGCTGGTGATTGCGGAACTAATGGGCTTCAAAAGCGGGCTCACGGAAATCATCGATACCCGTGGTCGCCGGTTCCAGTTTGAGCACGTCTATCCAGCCATCCTGCTCATTGGTATCTCAGGCTTCATCACTGACCAGATTCTCTCCTCACTGAGCCGCGTCTTTTTTCCCTGGACCCACAGTTCACCGAGCATGTTTGGACGCTTCATCGGCAGGGTCACCCAGGCTGTTCGGGGAGCCATCGATGCCTTTACCGCAGATCGCGAGCCCTCGCTGCCGCGGTCAAAAACTTCCAAATCTCTACCATGATCGCTACGCTATCAGACCTCGACTACCGCAGGCAGGCACCCGTCGTGCAGGAGCGTTTTGATCGCCTCAAGCAACGCCCGCATGTCCTCGATGTTGTCGGTTTGAGCAAAAGTTTTGATGCCGCGCATGGGCCAGTGGTGGCCCTTGAAAACATCAACTTCAGCGTCCATCGCAGAGAATTCCTCTGTGTCATCGGCCAAAGCGGTTGCGGTAAAAGCACGCTCATTCGCATTCTCGCCGGCTTGGAGACACCAAGCCACGGACAAGTGCTTGTCGATGGCCTTCCCGTCTCAGGTCCAGGTAGAGATCGCGGTATGGTCTTCCAGGGTTACACCCTTTTTCCTTGGTTGACGGTGAAGCAAAACGTCATGTTCGGCCCACAGATGGCAGGGAAGTCTGGCTCCATCTCCGAAGGAGAAGCCCGCCAGTGGATTGCGCTTGTTGGATTGGACAAGTTTGAAAACAACTACCCCCACCAACTGAGCGGTGGCATGAAACAACGTGTCGCCATTGCGAGGGCACTCGCCAACGAGCCGCGTATCCTGCTGATGGACGAGCCCTTCGGTGCCTTGGACGCGCAGACAAGGGCACAGATGCAGAACTATCTTCTGCAGATCTGGAAAAACATCGACATCACCATCCTCTTTATCACGCACGATCTCGATGAAGCCATTTTTCTAGCAGACCGGATTCTTGTCCTCGATGCGCGACCCGGCAGGGTAAAGGAAGTCATCGAAGTTCCAGTGCCAAGACCTCGCAGCATGGAGCAATTCGTTGAGCCAGAATTCCTAGCCACCAAACAGCGTATGCAGGAACTCATTCATCCCCGTTCAGATTCCACCCAGCACCAACTCCCAGTCCTCCGCATGACACGTGCGGGCGACGATGTGGAGTAACGCAATCACCAAACTTCCGGGACGCCCACAGCGCTCCCTCAGGGAATTCCCATGTCCATTTCTGCTGACTCCCAACTCGAATGCATCGCCACTGCTGGCCTCAATCGACCTGCTCATAAGCTGGAGAGACTGGCATGGCCAGACGTCGCCGAAGCTCAACGACAACACGGCGGACTGATCATTCTACCGACCGGCGCGACAGAGCAACATGGCCCCCATCTCCCAATCAACTGCGATACGATCATCGCTGAGGCAGTGTGCTGGCGGGCCTCTGCTCTCACTGGAATTCCGGTATTACCTGCACTCCCCTTCACTGTCTCCGTTGGCCACACGGCCAAATGGCCAGGCACCTTTTCACTTCGGCACGAAACTCACATCGCCATACTGCGCGAACTCGCCGCTTGGGCCGTAGCCAGCGGATGGAAGAGGTTCATCATCGTCAATTCACACTTTGGCAACGATGCCTCCCAACGCGTTGCCGTGGATCAAGTCCGCACTGAGTTCCTTGGCAGACTCCAAGTCTCTGCCAAAAACACATTCAACCTCACTCCATCAATCTGGCAGGCAATGATTGCAGATGCCGAGGATCTGCACGCCAACAAGGCAGAGACCGATTTACTCCTTCATCTAACCCCAAACCTCGTCCACACCGGCAGAGCTGCAGATGACGCAGATCGCACCGCCGGACTCGTCTTCCCCTATCCCGTCGCCCAGACCAGCCTCAATGGCGTGACTGGTTTTCCCAGCCGCGCCACGGCGGAAGCAGGCCAACAGATATTCCACGAGATGGCGGAGGCACTGGCTGAGACCCTCGTCAGGGCGTCCACCGAGGAACCGCCGCTGCCCCCAGAACATTGGCAACATTTGACCTCACCTTTCCAACATTCTTAACCAATCCATCGCACCCTCCATGGCTACCAATACCCTCCCCACCTTTGCCGTTCCAGACAACTTCAAAGCCGACGCCAAGAAGCTTCTTGCCACCAAAAAGAAGATCAGTGCCGCAGGGGTCGAACACTGTTTCTCCCTCTATGTCGATATCCACGGCGTCCCGAAGGCCAAGACCAATCCCGTCGCGGCATTTGAAAAGATGGCTCAAGGTTCTGAACTCTTCACCGTGGGTGCTATGGACGGTATGGGTCTCGTGGGTCCCCAAGAGGATGAATGTGCAGCCGTCCCAGATCTCGACACGATGATCCTTTGCCCTTGGGACAATAAAAAAGCCTTCTTCTTTGGCGATCTCTACTACCACGGCAACCCTTATCCGAATGACAGCAGGCAGATCCTGAAGCGCCAAGTTGCACGTGCAGCAAAGCTCGGCTTCACCTTCAACGTCGGACTGGAACCAGAACTCTATGTCTTGCGTCCAGGTGAAGATGGCAGCAAGCCAACTCCGCTGGCAAAGCATCGCTTCCGCAGCATCTGCCCAGCCTACGACGTGCACCAGACGCTCCAGTCCTTTGATTTTTTGGAGCCAATGAGCCGCTATATGCAGCAACTCGGCTGGGGATTATTCTCCTTTGATCAAGAAGGTGGACACAGTCAGTATGAATTCGACTACCACTACGCTGATGCCCTCACTACCTGCGATCGATTCATCTTCCTCCGCTTGATGGCTCGGCAAGTCGCTGAGTCCATGGGCCTTGTCGCGACTTTTGTGCCAAAGCCCTTTGCCAACGACTTCCGATCCGGCAACCACTTTAACATGTCGCTCGCCGACGCTCAGACCGGAACGAATCTCTTCGCACCGGAGGCAAAACTCAACGACCTCGCAAAGAAGCACGGCATCCCGCTCTCAAAGCTCGCCTACCATTTCACTGCTGGCATCTTGAAGCACGCACCAGCCATTGTCGCCATCACGTCCCCGACCTACAACAGCTATCAAGGTCTCATTGCACAAGGCGACATGCCGGACATTTCGTGGGCCCCTGTGCTGACCGCTTATGGACGCAACAACCGCTCTGCCATGTTGCGTCTCCCATTAAACCGCTACTGCGTCGAAAACCGCTCACCAGATATGAGCGTCAACGCCTATTTGGCAGCAGCCGTGCAGCTCGCCGCAGGTCTGGAAGGGATCGAGCAAAAGCTCGATCCCGGCGAACCCCTCAACGAAAACTGCTACAACCTAGGCCTGAGTGATCTCAAAAAACGTGGTGTTAAGCTACTGCCCCGCACTCTCCTGCATGCGCTGGATGCCTTTGAGGCAGATCCGCTCATGAATGACGTGCTTGGCAGCGAATTCAAGTCCATCTACTACGATTGGAAGATGAAGGAATGGAATGAAGGGTTTTATGCCATCAACCCAGAGCACCTCGCTCACAGGCTCACCTTCATCTGATGCACCCGGCTGGCTACCTTTCCCAGACGAAACCTTCCCCATGAAAACAAACGAAGAACTCCAAGCCCTCCGCGATTCACTCAAAGCCAAAGGGGTCAAATACTGCATCGGTGCCTATGTAGACATCCACGGCGTTCCCAAGGGCAAAGTAGTCCCCATTGATCACTTCCATCACTTTGCTCACGGCTCGGAGCTTTATACTGGCTACGCACTCGACGGCCTTGGCCAAGGTCCGAATGATGATGAAATCGCATCACTGCCCGACGTTGATCGCATCATTCAATTACCTTGGCAAAAGGAGGTCGCCTGGATGCCAGCAGACAACACTTTCAAAGGTCGGCCTTACGAAGTGAACACACGCGTTGCCCTGAAAAAGGTGCTGGGGCAAGCAGCAGAAATGGGCTTTGGAATGAATCTTGGCATCGAATGCGAGGTATTCGTGCTGAAGCTCACGCCAGATGGCCGACTAGAAATACCGAACTCCGATGAGACTTTGGTGAAGAGCTGCTATGACGTAAAGCGCTTCATGGATCGCTTCACTTGGTTAGACAAGGTGGCTACCTGTATCAACGATCTCGGATGGGATCTCTATTCCCTCGATCATGAAGACGCCTCATCCCAATTCGAGTTCGACTTCAAATACAGCGACGCACTCA
>CAZCAL010000072.1:0-4370 GCA_964496625.1 uncultured Verrucomicrobiaceae bacterium
CCTATCCTAAATCCCCCCTTACACCATGGCAAAACCCCAACTCATTCGTATCGGCATCGGAGGCCCCGTCGGCTCTGGCAAAAGCACGCTTTGCATCCATCTCTGCAAATATCTGCGCGACCGTTACGACATGGCGGTCATCACCAATGACATCTACACACGAGAAGATGCGGAGATGCTAATCCGCGCTGACGCCCTGCCGCGGGAACGCATTCTCGGCGTCGAGACCGGAGGCTGCCCACACACCGCTATTCGCGACGATATCGCGATGAATCTTCAGGCCATTGAGGAGATGAAAATGCAGTTTCCCAATCTGGAAGTCATCCTCGTCGAAAGCGGTGGAGACAATCTTACCGCCACCTTTTCCCCAGAGTTAGTGGATGTCTTCATCTATGTCATCGATGTCGGTGAAGGCGATGACATTCCGCGCAAGGGAGGCCCCGCCATCTCCCGCAGCGATCTCTTGATCATCAATAAAATCGACATCGCTCCCTATGTCGGATCAAACCTGGACATGATGCGTAGCGACTGCGAACGGATGCGTGGCACTCGACCCTTTGTCTTTACTGACATCAGATCGGGCAAAGGGCTAGATGAGTTGCATTCCTGGCTGGATCATAGCGTCTTTTTCACTGATCTCCTTCCAGCCACGACTGCGTGAATCCTTACGGTGTATCTGCCCACACCATTCGTGGTGGACTGAAAATTCGTTGCGAAGCGGACTCAACTGGGCGCACCTTCATTGCAGAGCGCCAGCATCAGGGTGCATTCCACTTGAGCAAACCTTACTGGGACGGGCGGGTATTGCTCGTGCAATGGGTTAATCCGACGGCAGGCATCTTCGCTGGCGATGAACTCGTCAGCGAGGTGCATGTTGGCGAGAACGCCTCCTTGCTGCTCACCACCCCAAGCGCGACGCGTATCCATACTCGCAGTTCCCCCGATTTGCCGCCCGGCCGCCAGCAGCAGCATTTTCAGGTCGCTCGGAAGGGTTGGCTGGAGGTCCTGCCTGAGTGGCTGATCCCGCAAAGAGGCTCCGCTTTTGAGCAGGTGACTACCATTGAAGTCTCCGCCGATGCAGGGCTCTTCTATGCGGAACTCTTGGCCCCTGGCAGAGTAGCGCACGGCGAGTCCTTGGCATTCGAACTCCTGGATAATCGACTCCGACTCAGCATTGATGGCCGATTGGTCTGTCAGCAACGCACTTGGCTACGCCCTCCAGATCGCCTCTGGCCATGCACCCTTCCAGAATGGGAGCATCTCTATTCGGCGGATATCTGGGTCGTCGCCCAGGAAGCGCCTGCACCGATCCTGCCGACCCATTTTATGGGTTGCCTCTTGGGCACCACTACTTTTGCGCCCAACGTCTTCGCCCATCGACTCATTGGCCCATCAAGTTGGAGCATTCGCAGTGCTCTGAGAGAAATCCGCTGCGCCTATTCCCAGATTTGCCCCAAGCTGCAAAGTGACGCACGCAAATTCTAAAAGAGCGTGGCATGTCCTCTGCTTCGATTCATAGTAACCAGATTCACAACTTTCTATTCATGACCGCCTTTCGCCGCACTCTCTTAACTCTCACGACATTTGCAGCTGCCACCATGCCTGCCGCTGCGCACCCAGGTCACTCAGACGTTTTGGCTCCTGCGGATTCACCATTGCATTGGCTGCTCGCGTGGCCGCATTCCGCAGTATTATGTGGCGCCGTCGTTTTGATTCTTGTAGCGCGTCGCATGCTGTCAAAGCGGCCGAATGGTTTACCAGCGAGAAAATCAAAATCTCGCCGAGACTAGCCTGCTCTATTGCCAAATCGAAGTCCGCCCGCTAGTCTCGCGGCATGGTCACTAGAATCAGTCTCTTCGTCGCACTGGTGCTGGCGTTTTGTTGCGCACCAGTCCACGCCGCTCAGCCCAACATCATCTTCATCCTTGCCGATGACATGGGCTACGGTGATCTCAGCTGCATGGGTGCAAAGGACATCCAGACGCCGAACATTGACCGCATTGCCACGGAGGGCGTGAAGTTCACGGACTTCTATGCCAATGCGCCCGTCTGCTCCCCGACGCGTTGCGGCTTCATCACGGGGCGCTGGCAACAGCGCGTCGGCCTAGAATTTGCCTTTGGCTACATGGTGGAGCAATTCCGCCGCGTGAAGGACAAGTGGGTGCCGGAACCAGATATGCATGGTCTCGGCCTCCCTGTAGGCGAAACTACCATTGCACAGCGCATGAAATCCGCTGGTTATGCCACTGCAGCGTTTGGGAAATGGCATCTCGGTTACAAGGATGAATACAACCCCACCAAGCGCGGCTTTGACGAATACTTTGGCGAACTGCTGGGCCACGCCGACTACTATCACCACGCCTACTATGACGGCACCTATGCGCTGCGGAACGGGCTCGATCCAGTCAAAGCACCCGGCTACCTGACGGACCTGATCAATGATCATGCCGCTAAGTATGTGCATGATCATGCCAAGGCACCTTTCTTCCTCTATGTGCCCCATCTCGCCGTTCATGCACCGTTTCAGCCACCTGATGCACCTGAGACGCCGATGGTCACCAAGGACACGATGCTCCAGGGGAGTCGCGCAATCTATAAAGCGATGCTGGAACGCGTCGATAAAGGCGTTGGCATGATTTTGGAAGAACTCGATAAGGCAGGCATTGCGGAGAACACCCTCATCGTTTTCTCAAGCGACAATGGGGGCGAACGCTGGGCAAGTAACGAACCTCTGTTCCATCACAAGAACACCGTCTGGGAAGGCGGTATCCGCGTACCCTGCGTGATGCGTTGGCCAGGAAAGCTTCCCAAGGGAAAGGTCACCTCACAGGTCGGCATCACGATGGATCTGCACGCCACCTTCATCGCTGCGGCTGGCGTGGAACCACCGAAGGAGAAGCCGCTGGACGGAATTGACCTCATCCCCCTCCTCACTGGTGAAAAGCCCGCCCAAGAGCGCACCTTCTTCTGGCGCATCGATCACTCCAATCGCAAGCAAAAGGCCATCCGCCATGGCAAA
Organism: uncultured Verrucomicrobiaceae bacterium; assembly: GCA_964496625.1. Taxonomy (GTDB): domain Bacteria; phylum Verrucomicrobiota; class Verrucomicrobiia; order Verrucomicrobiales; family Verrucomicrobiaceae; genus JACKQF01. The sequence continues at coordinate 3,020 of CAZCAL010000072.1, forward strand.
TGGAAATACGTCAATGACGGCAACACCATGGACCTGCTCTTCGACTTGGAGGCGGACATCAGTGAGCGGCACAACCTGAACTACCAGTACCCCGAGATTACCCAGGATCTGAAGGCCCGACTCAAGGCCTGGGAGGATGAAATCGAGGCCACGCCGCGTGAGATGTGGGTAAAGTAGCGTCTGCACGCGATTTCTCCGTCATCATTTGGCGTTTGGCGACGTTTGATTGATGATGCTTACGCGTTCTCTTTTCACCATCCCCCTGCTCTTTAGCGCTGCCGTTTCGTTTGGACAGACGGAGGCGGAGTTCCTTTCCGGCACACGCCAATTGACCTTTGAGGGCAAGCGGTCTGGCGAAGGCTACTTCAGCGCCGACGGATCCAAGCTCGTCTTCCAGAGCGAGCGCGAGGCAGACAACCCTTTCTATCAAATCTACCTGATGGATCTGGAGACCGGCGATACGGAGCGCATCTCCCCCGGCATGGGCAAGACCACCTGCGCCTGGGTCAATCCCGATGGCAAGCGCGTGCTGTTTGCCTCCACCCACAGCGACCCACAGTCAAAGACCCTCCAGGAGGCGGAATTCAAAGAGCGTGCCTCTGGCCGTGTGAAGCGCTATTCGTGGGACTACGATGAGCATTATGACATCTTCGAATACGACCCCTCCACCAAGGCGCTGAAGAACCTCACCCACACCACCGGTTACGACGCCGAGGGTGCGTACTCTCCTGACGGGAAAAAGATCGTCTTTGCCTCCAATCGCCAGGCCTATGAACGCAAGCTCACCCCCGCCGAAGAGGAGCGCCTGAAAATCGACAAGCAGTACTTCATGGAGATCTACACCGCTGACGCGGACGGCAGCAACGTCAAGCGATTGACAGACGTGCCCGGCTACGACGGAGGCCCCTTCTTCAGTGCCGATGGCAGTCGCATCTGCTGGCGGCGTTTTGATGAAAAAGGCATGACGGCGGAGATCTGGACGATGAACGCTGACGGCAGCGATCAGCGCCAAATCACCAAACTCGGGGCCATGAGCTGGGCGCCCTACTTCCATCCCAGTGGCGATTATTTGATCTTCACCACCAACCTCAATGGCTTCGCCAATTTCGAACTCTATATCGTCGATGCCAAAGGTGCCAGCGCCCCCGTGCGTGTCACCTACACAGACGGATTTGACGGATTGCCCGTCTTTTCTCCCGATGGCAAAAAACTCGCCTGGACAAGTGGCCGCACCGCTGGTGGAGCCTCGCAAATTTATATCGCAGATTGGAATAACGATCACGCCCTTGCCGCATTGAAAGGAAGTTCCAAGCCCACCGCAGCCAAAGTGCCCCAAAAGCCCGCCGATGAG
>CAZCAL010000072.1:4380-5743 GCA_964496625.1 uncultured Verrucomicrobiaceae bacterium
CGATGAGCCCAGCCTGGCGACAACCACCGCCCCCATTACCCCCGCAGACATGCGCCAGCATGTCACTTACCTGGCCAGCGACGCCTTAACCGGCAGACTCACTGGAACTGAAGGCGAACTCTTGGCCACTCAGTATGTGGCGGATACCTTCCGCGATATCGGCCTCGTTCCCTTCGGGGATGACAATGGCTGGTTTGATGGATTCGACTTCACCGCTGGCGTCGCGCTCGGCGCAGACAATCAGCTCACGCTCACTGGCAAAGATGGCCCCAAAAAGTTCGAAGCACAAAAAGACTGGCGCCCCCTTTCCTTCTCTCAAATTGGCGATATTCCCGCCACAGACATCGTCTTTGCAGGCTACGGCATCGAGACCCCCGATGAAGCAACGGGCGAAGATGGCAAAAAGATAGAGCCCTACAGCAGCTACGCGCACCTTGAGGTGAAGGACAAATGGGTGCTCATTCTGCGCTACTTGCCAGAGGGCATCAAAGCAGAGCGTCGCAATGAACTCATCCGCTACTCCGGCCTCCGCTACAAAGCCCTCACCGCTCGCCAGAAAGGCGCACGCGGAATCATCGTCGCCAGCGGACCTGCCAGCAAAGTCGTAGACCAACTTGTGCCCCTCGCCTTTGATGCCTCGCTGGCCTCCAGTGGTATCGCAGCTATCAGCGTGACCGATTCCTTGGCCAATGCGTTGCTTTCCACCTCTGGCAAGAACCTCAAGGACCTCCAGGAAAAACTCGACAATGGCGATCTCATGGGCGGCATCGATTGCACCGGGTTAAAGCTCAGTGCCAAGATCGAAATCGAGCAGGAAAAAAAACGCGGGCGCAATGTGCTCGGCATCCTGCCTGCTGGCAAAGAGCCTGATCTGCACGTCGCCCCGCTGATCGTCTGTGCACATGTAGATCACCTCGGAGATCGCGGCGGCTCCAACTCCCGCGCCAAAGGCGATGAAGTGAACAAAATCCACCACGGTGCCGATGACAACGCCTCCGGCACCGCCGGCGTCATCGAGATCGCCCAATGGCTCACCGACATGAAAAAGCAGGGGAAACTCCCCATGACCCGCGATGTCCTTTTCGCAGCTTGGTCTGGTGAAGAACTCGGTCTACTAGGCTCCAATCATTTTGTCGAGAGCTACGCCAAGATGATCACGGGCAAGCCAGACAGCAAGCTCACCCACATGTTCGCCGCCTGTCTGAACATGGATATGATCGGACGCTTCAATAAAACCCTCGTGCTGCAAGGCGTCGGCTCCAGCTCCTGGTGGAAGCGCGAGATCGAGCAAAGGACCGCCCCCATCGGCCTAGCGATCACCCCACAGAATGACGCTCATCTTCCCACCGATAGCACCACCTTC
>CAZCAL010000072.1:5753-9526 GCA_964496625.1 uncultured Verrucomicrobiaceae bacterium
GAGGACTACCACATGCCCTCTGACACCGCAGACAAGATCGATTACGACAATGCGGCAAAGATCGCCAAGCTTATGGGACTCATCGCCCGCAGCATCACCACTGCCAAGGAAGCGCCCGACTACGTCGTCCTGGAGGCCCCAAAAAACCAAGGTGCCCGCACTGGTCTCCGCGCCTACCTCGGCACCATCCCAGACTATGCGCAAGGCGATATCAAAGGCGTCAAGCTCAGCGGCGTCTCCCCCGTGGGCCCAGCAGCCAAAGCAGGAGTCAAAGGTGGCGACGTCATCATCAAGCTCGGCGGCAAAGACATCCAGAACATCTACGACTACACCTACGTCCTCGGCGATCTGAAGATCGGGATCGAAACACAAATTAAGGTGCAACGCGAAGGAAAAGACCTGGACTTGAAGATCACGCCGCAGAGCAGGGACTGAGGGTTGGGGGGGGCCAATGCCGCAGACCGCCTGACTTTGCGAACACCGATTTGATACGCTGCAATCACTGGCAATCTAAAAGTGCCGTCCGGCCCACCCTTCACCGCACGGTGATGAAGTCGTTGTGATTGAGCAAGGTATGCACGAGGGCGACACGGGCTTCTTCTGGATTACCCAGGCTGGGGAGAGCGCTGAGGCAAGTGGCGATTTCTTCTTCGGTGGGTGCTACGGCAAGGATGAGGCTGAAAGCAGCGGGAATGAAGGCGTCTGGATCTGCGGGCAATTGCGCCGCAATTTTCTTGGCTGCTACAAGCGACGAGCCGGCGTTCATCAGAGCAAGAGCCTGCTGCGGAACGATGCTCTCCGCTCGGCGGTAGCACTCCAAGACATTGGCGTTATCGAAGGCGCTGAGAAATGTGGCGGAGCTATCGCGGGAGTGGGTGAGGTAAAGGCTTCGGCGCATGACGGTCGCCTCGTTCTTATCAGCGAGAGGTGGTCCCCCCATGGTTTGATCAAGTTGCCCTGAAAGTTTTAAGAGGCTATCACGCAAAGTTTGCGCATCAAGCCGGATGGGATTCATGCGCCAGTAGAGCTTGTTTTCAGGATCGCGCTGGGTGTCAATGCTTGGGGCATTGGCGCTGCTGCTGGTCTGTGCATAGGCTTCGCTAAGGACCATGAGACGATGCAGATGCTTCAAGCTCCAGCCGCTCTCCATGAACTCGACGGCCAACCAATCGAGCAGTGCCTGATGCTGCGGTGCGGGGCTGCGCAGGCCAAAATCCGTTACATCCGCCACGAGGGGTTGACCAAAGTGCCTCAACCAGACGTGATTCACCAACACTCGTGCAGTGAGCGGATTTTGTCGGTCAGTGATCCAACGTGCGAAAGCGGAGCGGCGTCCGGTGCTGGTTGTGGGGAAAGGCAGATAGCGCGTTTTGTCCTCTTCATCTGGACCCTCCAGGGCCTTCAGTGAGGCAATGATGCGGTAGGGTTGACCTTCCCCTTTCTTCTGTTTTTCCACAGCAGCCTGCAGCACCTTTTCCGCCGCTGCTTTTTTGTCCGGCTTGGCCTCCGCCACGGCAAGTTTTGCCTCCGCAACAGCAAGGGCAAGATTCGATGCCACGTCGTGTCCCTCGATGGCGCGGAGTTTGCACTGGGCGACCTGGAGCTTTTGCTCCGCGAAAGTGGATGTTCCTTTGACGCGCTTCAGCACAGCCTGCGCCGCCTGCACCTCCTTGCGCGCAGCGGCGATGTGATCCCTCACGATGAAAGGCTGCGCCTCAGGTTGAGCGGAGTTTTTTGGCAGACTAACAGGTGCGATCTGGAGTTGCCTAAATGCAAGTGCTGCAGGGATGGCGGGCGCGATTGCAGCAGAGGTATCTTGGTTTTTATCATCGCCCTTGATATGCAGATAAGTAGCTTGCTGGAGATGCAAATCATAGGCACGAGGGAGGCCATCCTTCTCTAGGTCTGGTTGTCCAGGGCGTTCATCCAGTCGCACGTGGTAAGGTTCAAAGATGGCCCGCATGGCGTAGTAGTCCTGATGCGTGAAGGGATCATACTTATGAGCGTGGCACTTCACGCAGTTCATGGTGATGCCAAGGAAGGCCTTACTGGTATGCTCAATGACGTCATCCAACCAAGTGGTGCGATTAAAAAGGTAGTAGTTCCGAGCCAAGAAGCCAGTAGCCGCCAACACCCGGGTATCCTCCGGCGCGATCTCATCGCCCGCGAGCATTTCTTGAATCATCCGGTCGTAACCTTTGTCCGCATTGAGCGATTGAATGATCCAATCGCGCCAATGCCAGAGATGCTTCTGGCTATTGCGCAACTGATCGCCGAGGCCATACCAATCCGCATAACGCCAGATGTCCATAAAATGCCTGCCCCAACGTTCTCCGTACTGAGGGCTAGCCAATAGATGATCCACGATGTGGCTGCGGGCTATTGCAGGATTTGCAGCACTGGCTTTTTCAAAAGCCTGCATTTCTTCGGCGCTAGGTGGCAATCCGGTGAGATCGAGACAAATACGACGCAGCCAGACACTGGGTGCCGCCGGGGCTTGGGCCAGCACACCAACTTCGGCGCGCTTTTGCTGAAGCAAGCCATCGACGGAGTGGTGCCCGTTTCCAGCCTGTGGCGCGACGAAGGCCCAATGCGGCGCGGGGGCATCCGCACACAAAACGCCTCCAGCCATCGCTATGAATAGCGATAACAGAGCGACTAGGCGATGGAGCGAGGGCATACGGCGGTTGAGGTGTACGTTACATCATCGCCCGCCTTTGCAGTGGACGATTTCATCAGACTGTGGCTGACTGTGTGCCATGAACTTCCGAATGCCCGAAAGCGTGATCGAACTGGCTCAGGCGCTAGTGCGCATCCCATCGGTGAATCCTGACGGTGATCCTGGAACGGACATGATCGGGGAAGAAGCCTGCGCGAGGTATGTGGCAAGATTTTTAGAGGCGGCAGGCGCTGAGGCATTCCTGGATGAAGTCGAACCTGGCAGACCCAATGTGATCGGCCGCTTCCCGAGTAACCTCACCAAAGACGGAGCAAAAAAGCCGCGCATCGTTTTTGGTCCCCACACGGATACAGTGAGCGTCGGCGGCATGACGATTGATCCCTTCGGCGGTGAGATTCGCGACGGGAAATTGTGGGGGCGCGGGGCCTCCGATACGAAGGGCTCGATGGCGACTATGCTGTGGGCACTATGGACGATGCGGGAGGAAATTCCCGATCTGGCCGTAGAGATACACTTCGCGGGATTCATGTCAGAAGAGTCGGCACAACTGGGCTCGCAACACTTCGCAAAGCACCATGGACCGTATGATTTCGCCATCGTGGGTGAGCCGACCGAGTTGCAAATCGTGCACAAGCACAAGGGCTGCGTATGGGCAGATGTAAAGACGACCGGGCTCGCCTGTCATGGAGCAACCCCCGAGCGCGGAGTGAATGCAATCGTGAAGATGGCGGCACTGGTTGCAGCACTGGACACAGACTTTCGGCGCGAACTGGCAGCAGTAGACGTGGACGAGGTCCTCGGCACTAGCACAATCAATCTCGGCATGGTTCAGGGTGGGACTCGATCCAATATCGTCGCAGATGCCTGCACACTAAAGGTGGACATGCGGGTGACTCCTGGACTGCAAACGCAGGGCGACGCTCTCTGGATGCTGAACGACTTCGTGAAACGCATCGACGAATCAGCCTCTGTACAATTGACCAGTCAATCCGCTGCGCTGGACACCCAAGCCGACCACCCTGGCATCAGGAGACTCCAAGGTTGCGGTGCCAATCTGGTGGGTGCGCCTTGGTTCTGCGATGCCGCTTTTCTT
>CAZCAL010000072.1:9536-14657 GCA_964496625.1 uncultured Verrucomicrobiaceae bacterium
TGCGGCTGCAGGCACGCCATCCATCGCGATTGGCCCAGGGTCGATTGCCCAAGCGCACACGAAGGATGAGCACATCGCCATCGAAGACCTCGAAGCCGGTGCTGCGTTTTTTGCGGAGTTTTTGAAAACCTTAGTTACGTGGAGTTGATTGCATGAAGAATTACTGGGTCATTGGTGGAGCGGGCTGGCTGGGACGTCCTGTAGTGAGAACCCTGGCTTCCCAGGGAGCAAAGGTACTTTGTGCTGATCTACCAGGCCGAGCGGCTGCGTGGATCGCTGAGGAGGCGGAACTGCGCCATGTCGAAACCGCAGATTTCGATGCCTTTAACGCAGACGAAATTGATGGGTGGGTAGCAGCCAGAATCGAAGAAGTGGGTATTCCTGATGGTGTCGTCAACCTGACCTATGCCTCCACCGCAAAAACGCTGACGGAGCTTTCCGCAGCGGATTTTGACAAGGTAAACCATGGCAATCTGACCTGCACCCTCCTGCTCACTCGCACTCTCGGAAACGCAATGGCGACTCGAGGTCGTGGCAGTCTAGTGCTGTTCTCCAGCATGTATGGCGGGCTCTCGCCAGATCCATCGATCTACGGTCCCGGCATGAACCCAAATCCAATCGAATACGGAGTGAATAAGGCAGGAATCAGGCAAATGGCACGCTATCTGGCCGTGTACTATGGACCGCAAGGCGTCCGCTGTAATTCGATCTCGCCCGGCCCCTTCCCCAATGCGACCATTCAGGAACGGGATCCGGCCTTCATCGAGAGGCTCTCCGCAAAAGTGCCCATGGCTCGCGTCGGGCGTCCAGAAGAGATCGCAGGCGCGGTAAAATTCCTGCTGAGTGACGAATCGTCCTTTATCACCGGCATCGATTTACCAGTAGATGGCGGCTGGACCGCTTGGTAATCAGGCGCAGCAGGTTGGCCCTGGAAGCCCAGTATTTTTATCGCGACGGTTGAAAGCGATGCAGTCCCGATACTTCACACCGGAACCTCCAAACATATCCAAGGCACTGCCGATGGTTGCATCGACGCGACCATCGCTAGCCTCCTGGATGCGCCAAAGATCAGCAATACTGCTAACGCCCCCGGCGTAAGTCACAGGGATCGGCGAGTGTCGGCCAAGGAAGCGGACCAATTCTTCATCAATCCCTTCGCACTTACCCTCCACATCGACAGCATGGATCAAAAACTCTGCACACTGCGTCGCAAGCTTTGCCAGGGTCTCTGGGGATACAACCAGATCAGTGATGGTCTGCCAGCGATTCATGGCTACCACCCAACCGTTTGCGGTAGCCTTGCAACTCAGGTCGATGACCAAACGCTCTTTGGGTATAGCCTCGATCAACGCATCCAAACGTGACTGCTGAAACATCCCGTCCTTATCAAAGAGGTAACTGGTGATGATGACGTGGCTAGCGCCAGCGTCCAGAAATCCCCTCGCATTCGATGCGGTGATCCCGCCACCCACTTGCAGTCCACCAGGGTAACCGGCCAGCGCCCAGAGCGCGGCCTTTTCATTTCCCGGGCCGAGCATGATGACGTGACCGCCAGGGGTATTGTCCTGCCAGTATTGATGGGCGAACCAAGATGAGGGTCGATCACTGACGAAATTCGTTCGAAGCGACTTTGCATCATCCGTAAGACTGGACCCGACGATTTGCTTCACCCGGCCGTCATGAAGATCGATGCATGGCCGGAAGCGTGTCATTCCACCGAAAGTGCAGAGATTGGACGAGGCACAAGATCCTTCGTTCCCTGTGGAAACATACGTCCGCGCAGTGTCACGACCTCAGGTTCACCATTCGTGATTAGCACCATGTGCTCATAGTGAGAAGACGGCTTTCGATCAACGGCGATCACAGTCCAACCATCTCCTAAAATGCGGGTTTTTTCGCCACCTAAATTTACCATCGGCTCGATGGCCAAGGTCATGCCAGCCTTTAAGCGAGGACGATCACCGCGTTTTCCATAGTTTGGAACTTGGGGCTCTTCGTGAAGCTTTCGACCCACGCCATGCCCGACGAATTCTTTGACGACCGTAAAACCAAACTGGCTGACGTGATTTTCAACACTCCAGCAGAGATCACCCAGCATGTGACCATCTCGCGCATGGTCGATGGCTACATGGAGAGACTCCTCCGTAGCAGCAAGTAGGCGTAAAGTTTCTGGAGCAACATTGCCCACAGGAACCGTCAGCGCATTGTCGCCAATCCAGCCATCGTATTGGATGCCGATGTCAATTTTGACCACGTCTCCATCCTGGATCACCCGGGTCCCACCGATGCCATGAACCACTTCTTCGTTGATGGAAACGCAGATGTTTCCGGGAAAACCGCGATAGCCAAGAAAAGCACTCTTGCAACCCCGCGCCCGCATTTCTGCGGCGGCGAGGCGGTCAATCTGGGCAGTCGTAGCACCAGCATGGACCTCCGCTGCGGTCTTTAGCAAGATGTCCCTAGCCATCTGCCCCGCCCGCCGAATGCACGCTTGCTGCGGGCCATGACGGATGGGGATACGGCCAGATGTAAGCAGTCCCATGTATGGAAAGAGGAAAAGTAGAGCTTGCCCAGGGGCAACAGTTACTTGGTCACGGAACCCTGAATCATTGCGTAACTGATGCCGATGATGGCCAGCGCAGCAATAATCACCCAGAGCCAGACAACAGTGGTCGCACTTGCGACTTTGCCGGCACCACCCTGGACACGATCAAAGCGACCCCGTAGGCGGCCCTTGCGAAGGAATCCGTCGTAATGGCTCTGCAAGAGGTGGGTTTCCACCTGACGCATCACATCCAGCACGACCCCAACCAGAATTAGGAGACTTGTGCCACCAAAAAACTGAGCTGTCTTTGGGGCGATCTGTAGCACACGGCTAACAATCCCAGGAAGCACATAGATGATCGTGAGGAAAATAGCACCCGCGAAGGTCAGGCGACTCATCGTGTAATCAAGGAAGTCAGCGGTCGGCTTTCCGGGACGGATCCCTGGAACGTATCCACCACTCTTTTTCAAATCTTCCGAGATCTGCGTCGGCTGGAACATCGTAGCGACCCAGAAGTAACTGAAGAAAAAGATCAGTGCAGCCGAGATGGTGTAATAAACCCAGCCAGAATTGATGGTTGCGGAGAAACGCTGCACCCACTCCACGTGGGGCATCATGGAGCTCAGAATCTGTGCAGGGAACAGCAGGATCGCCTGAGCAAAGATGATCGGCATCACGCCGGAATAATTGATCTTCAACGGTAGATACTGCGTCTGGCCGCCATAGACCTTCCGACCAACCACGCGCTTAGCGTATTGGATGACAATCCGGCGTTGAGCCTCCGTTAGGGCAATGACACCAGCAATAACAGCGATGAAGAGCGCCAAAAGCAGCACCAACATGAAGGCTTTGCTTGTAGTGGCGGCTGCGCCTCCCACGTAACTCTGCCAAACTTGAACCAAAGCACCGGGTAGCGCAGAGACGATATTTACGCAGATCAGAAGAGAGACACCATTCCCGATACCACGTTCCGTGATGATTTCGCCGAGCCACATCATTAACATGGTTCCAGCTGTGATGGTCGCCACCGAACTAAAGACAAAGCCAAATCCATATCCAGGCACCAAGGGTCGCCCCATCTGATTGATGGTGTCTTGCAAGCCAGACAAGAAGATGTTTTGCCCGGGATTATTTAGAGATTTGGCCAAAAGGTAGCCTTGGAATACGCAGAGGATGATCGTCGCAATTCGCGTGTATTGATTGATTTTCTGCCGCCCCCCGTCCTCACGAGCAAGTTTGCTCAAGGACGGAACCACCGCCGTAAGCAACTGCAGCATGATGCTGGCGCTAATGTAAGGCATGATCCCGAGTGCAAAAATCGCGCACTGCTCAAGAGCCCCCCCGCTAAACACATTCAAGAGTGCCGCGACAGCGGCAGCTCCAGATTCTGAATTGGCTGTGCGATTGGCGATCCAGGTGCGAAGCACCTCAGGGTCAACCCCTGGCAGGGTAATGGCAGAACCAATGCGGACGATAACAATCATCCCCAAGGTAAAGAGAATTCGCGACCGGAGTTCGGGAACTTTTAAGCTGTTTGCAAAGGCGGAAATCATAGCGTTATGAACAAAAATCGGCGGGCTTAGCCATCGTACAACCAGAAAGGTTGTCAAGAGTGGCGCCCGCCGAATTCAAGCTTGGTTTGAAACTGTATCAGGAGTTCGCGATCGAGCCACCTGCCTTTTCAATCTTCTCGCGGGCGGAAGCACTCACGTGGCTTACCGAAACGGTAAGTTTGCGTGTGAGATCGCCGTTGCCAAGAATCTTAATAGCGTCGCAGGTGCGATTGACGATTCCCTTTTCGCGAAGAGACTCTTCATTGACGACTGCGCCGTCTTCGAATGCCTTCTCAAGGGAACTGACATTGACGATTTCAAACTTGAGTCGGAAAGCCTCATTGCTGAAGCCCTTCTTTGGGAGGCGGCGGTGCATTGGCATCTGGCCACCTTCAAAGCCAGGACGGATGCCCTTGCCTGCGCGAGCCTTTTGGCCCTTGTTGCCCTTACCAGAGGTCTTGCCATGGCCGGAACTCTCTCCGCAGCCGAGGCGTTTGCGGCGGTGTTTTGCACCTGGGCGGGGTTTGACGTCGTGAAGTCTCATGATCGAATAGTAGGAATGGGGATTGGCTACAGCGCGCTAATTAGAGTGCCTTGCGTTCTTTGATTTGTTTGCCACGGGCGCGGAAGATGTCGTCCGGCAGACGGAGCGCACCGAGGGCGGCAAGCGTGGCCTTGACGACGTTTGCATGGTTGCTGGAACCAAGCGACTTGCCGATTACGTCCTTCACTCCAGCCACTTCCAAAACAGCACGCGCACCGCCACCGGCGATGATACCCGTACCAGGGGAGGCTGGGCGGAGAAGAATCCGACCACCACCGTGCTCGCCCACAACTTCGTGAGGGATGGTGGAATTGATGATGTTGACGGGCTTGAGGCCTTTGCGGGAACTTTCTGTTGCCTTTTTGATGGCATCGGAAACTTCGTTGGCCTTACCAAAGCCCCACCCTACGCGACCTTGCTGGTCACCGGCGACGTCGAGGGCGATCGGCACCATGTTGCTCACCGGCAACTGCTGGTCG
>CAZCAL010000073.1:0-9703 GCA_964496625.1 uncultured Verrucomicrobiaceae bacterium
AGGGCCAGATGTTAATGCAGCAGGGGAGGTCTTCTTTGCTGATACGACGAACAACAAGATCCATCGCATCGGTGTGGATGGACAGGTTAGTGAGTTCGCTTCGGATACGGGTAATGCGCACTGCGTTAGCGTGGGCGCAGATGGGGCCGTCTATACTGTCTCGGAAAAATCTGACAAGGTGATGAGTTATGATGCCAGTGGCAAGGGCACGGTGGTGATGGAGGGGCTGCTGGGTCACAGTATTCTTGCGCGACCTGATGGGAGTCTTTATGTGACGAGCAATGGCGATAAACCCAATGCGCCGGGCACGGTTTGGCTGATCAAGGACGGCAAAAAGAAGCAGGTGGATACGGGCATCAAGTTCGCCACGGGCATGGCGTATCGTCCGGACCAATGGCTGTTATCCGTGGCGGAAGGTCACTCGAAGTGGGTGTATAGCTATCAGGTGAATGAGGATGGAACGCTGTCGAACAAGGAGCGCTTCTACCATCTCCACGTCGACGATTGGGAGGACGATGCAGGACCAGAGTCGCTGTGTTATTCCCTGGAAGGTCGCCAATTCATCGCCACCAAAAGCGGAGTGCAGATCAGTGCAGACGATGGCCCTACGCAGGTCATTCTTCCGGTGCCGGATGGGAGTCGCGTCACTGGAGTGGCGATTGGCGGCAAGGACTTGGACGTGCTGTATGCTTTCTGCGGTAAGAAGATCTGGAAGCGCAAGATTCAACACCACGCGATGGGAGCTTGGAGCCCCTGGACGAAGGTGGTGCCGACGAAGTTGTAGTGGTGGACGGCGGTCGCTTTGGGCCTGTCAAGCTGCCGCCAGTTCAGCACCATCCCACAGGGCCAGTTTTGCGGTGAAGTCGGTGTGGCACGATGCGGTGAGGAGGAGGCGCTCTTTGGCGCGGGTCATGCCGACATAGAGAAGGCGGGCATTATGCTCCGCCTTTTCGGCGGTGGTCTCAAGATGGCCGATGCCGAGCACGATGACGGTGCCAAATTCCAGCCCTTTGCTGCTCATGGTGCTGAGGATGTTCACGCGGTTCTGTGTGGGATCGTAGGCTTGCTTTCCGCTTCGAGTGCTCATCAAGTGATGGGGAATCGCGCTGGCGGCCAGTTCCTTGGCGATCATGTCGCCATGAGACTGCTTGGTGTAAAGAACCGCAATCTCTCCCAGCGGCTGTCCGCGTTTTTGCCAGGTGGTGATGCAGCGTACGGCATAGTCGATCTCCGCCTGAAGGCTTTCGCACTGGCGAAAGGCGGGTTTAGGGCCGGTGCCGCCACAGGACTCTGGCTGCAGGAGCGGGATGTGATCGTCATCGGCGGTGTGAGGGGCGAGGAAGTTCTTCGCGAAATCAAAGGCGTAGGCTAGGATCTGGCGGCTGTTGCGGTAGTTTTTTCGCAGGATGGTGGTGCGGCCTGTAGCCTTGATGCCGACGCTTGAGAGGCTGAAATTTAGTCCTTTTGACTTCTGGTAGATGGACTGCGCGTCGTCGTAGAGGAGCAGCAGGGAATCTGTAGCAGGGTCCACCATCTGGCTGACGAGGCGAAGCCAGTCGGGCTCGAAATCGTGGCCTTCGTCAATCATCACCGCGCCATACTGTGCGCGTGGGATGCGGCCTGCATCAATGGCGGCGATGACGCTTTCAACCTGGGCCTTCCAGGGCTCCTTCGTGGAGCGGTCCCAGTCAATGCGATAGGTTGTAAGTTGCTGGCTGCACCACTCATGAAAGTTGTGCACATTGACGCGTGCAGACAATCCTCGCTGGGCCACGAACGAACGGAGTCCTGCGGCGAGGCTGATATTGTAACACAGCACGAGAATGGGCTTCGTCACGGCCTCGGCCATCTGCATGCATCGGAAGCCTAGAATGAGTGTCTTGCCCGAGCCTGCGACGCCATGAATGACGCGGTGCCCGCTGCCGAGATTCCGTGCGACTTGTTCCTGCTGGAGATCGAAGACGCGAATGAGTTCGGGCAGAGTTGCCTCGGTTGATGCGTTGTTCGTTGCATCACTTGGCGATGCAAAAAGTTCCTGCTGACGGGCTTGGATGCGTATCTCTGGAAAGAGGTGCCAGCGCACACGTTCGATCTGCGGCAGAGTGAGTCGTTGCCCAAAGGAGTAATGGAACATGCCCCAGAGGCGCTCCTGAAAGTCCATCGCATCTGTGGACTCCAGCATCTCGTCCTTGCAGATGATGAGCCTGCCCGGCAGCACCAGATCCTGCTCTTCTTCGGTGAGTCGGGCGTCGAACTGCTGTCTGGTGATATTGGTCAATACCACGCCATAACCCCAGGGCATGCATAGCTTTCCCTGATGAGGTCCTTCAGCCTGCGCGAGTTGCGGATCAGCGCTAAGTTTGTCGATGACGTGGAGGGCATTGCTACGTGCCTGTTCGAGCGGGTTTGCGACGGTCTTCGGAACGCCATTCGGCATAATCTCCGCACTGTGCTTATCGATCGCTTTGAGGGTATCGAGCTTCCAGTCCTTGACCTCAAGAATAAGCAGACCACGCGAGGGATGCAAAATGACGAAGTCGGGACGAAGCCGTTTGGGACCGATAGGCACATCATACCAGCAAAGGTAGTCGTCCTCCAAAAGGGCCTCTAGGCGCGTGGCAAAACGTCGTTCTCCCGCCGTCGTATCGCGACGCAGGGAGTTGAGTGGGGTAATGAGAGTGGCCATCGGGAAGGGATAGTGGGTATGTGGCTATAATAACCATAATACACGGAAGCACAACTCGCACCTCCCCTTGCCCACGACGATCACATTTTTCCCAGCTTATCGAAGCTGCCGCGCCAGCCGTGCTCGTGATTGCCTCTGCTTTCGTCGCTGGGGAAACCTGTCTGGATGAAATGCATTTCGGTGCTGTCGCCTTTGTCTTTAAATTCAATGACGACCTGAGAATCCATGTCGGTCCAGTCTTCGTCTTCAAGCCACTTCCAGGTGAAGGCGATCTTTTCGGGAGCCGAGATCTCGGTGTAGCGTCCTGCGACGGTCATGATCCCGCCGGGTGTCTGAATGTCGATGCGATATTCGCCCCCGACGCGGAAATCGACTTCGCCCTTCACGGTTTGGCACTCCGCAGGACCGAACCAGCTGTGCATTGCCTCATAACTGGCAAATGCTTCAAATACGGCCTGCCGTGGAGCTTCGAAGTCTCGGACGATTTTGAGGATGGCGATCGGGGTGTTGGTCATGGTTTGCGGGGCTTTGGGGTGGCTTTCTTTTTTTCAGCGGTGACTTTGCTCAGTTGCTCGGCAAGGCGATCGAAACTTCCCTGCCAGAACTGGCTTTGGTGGTCGATCCATTTTCTTGCTTGTTGAAACGGGGCTGGATTTGCCCTGAGGAAATGCTGGCGGCCTTCGATGCGGCGCTTGATGAGGCCTGCATTCTCAAGGACTCGCAAGTGTTTGGAAACTGCCGGTAAGGACATCTGATGCGGCTCTGCCAGTTCGGAAACTCCGACCTCACGACCACCCAGGTGCTCAAGGATGCTGCGCCGAGTGGGATCGGACAACGCAGCGAACACTTCGTCGAGAGCAGGCTGGGCGGGGGCAGGCATGGACTTCGGAATCGACTACTTGGGGGTTAGTTCCATCGGTGGGCAACTTTGCTCTGGTTTACCATTGGCCCACGAGCCGCCTTCCATCTTGATGTGGTTGGCGTCGATGAAGATGATCTTCTGCGAGTGCATGTGATGATCTTTGGTGGGATCAATGCCGGGGCTTGGAACAAAGTTGAAGCTAATCGAATCGGGAGTGCTCTTCACCAGTTTCATCTTTGGGCGATTGTGGAGCGCGCAGTAGTGAGTCATCGCCAGTTTGCCGCCTTCATCATAATACGCGCTGAGCATCTCCATTGGGCTACCTTCAAAGACACGTTCCTCAATCATTGACCCTGCGGCGGTGAGCTTGTAGGTGACATTCATCGGACCCATCGGGCTTTCGCCATGCCACTGGCCGACGAGGGACTTCATTCGCTCAAACTCAGCGGAGCCCGTGTAGGTGGGCATGGCTGGAGTGGCTGGGGATTTGGTGGTCTGACAGGAAGTGAGGATGGAGACAGCGAGAAGGGCGGTGATGAGTGTGGCGCGTTTCATGGTAGTTATAGTTAACCAAACGGTTAACTATGCAAGGGAAAAAAGTGGCTTGCTGTAATTGGTGATTTTTGGGTCGGTCCTGGGGGCATTTACTCCACCTGTCGCAGTTGTAGCGTGTCGATCACCTTGTCGTGGGCGAGGGCGTTGGTGATGACAACTTGCCAGCTTCCGGGTTGGCACCAGTTTTTGGCTTTTAAGGTCGCGAGAGCGTTGGCGATTGTCTGTTCGGGATCGTCGGAAAATTCCATCAGGAAGGGCTCCACACCCCAGGGTAGGAGTAACTGGCGAAAGACCGCTTCGATGTCGGTGAAGGCAAAAATCGGAACGCCGCGGGCACGGAGAGCGCCGAGGACGTACGCAAGGAATCCACTGCGCGTAAAGACGACGATGGAGGAATCTCCAAGTTCCTGCGCCAGAACGGCGGCTGAGCGCAGCATCTTCGATTTGGGCTCTTTGAGCACGATGGTGCGATTGAGCGCGCCGCTCACGGAAGGCTCTATGCTCTCAATGATGTTCTTCATCACCTGCACTGACTCCAACGGATAAGCGCCGACGGTGGTCTCGCCTGAGAGCATCACGGCATCGGCTTGTTCGCGTATGGCATTGGAGACGTCCGAGATCTCGGCACGAGTGGGCATGGGGGATGAGATCATCGTTTCCAGCAGATGGGTGGCGATGATGACTGGCTTCCCTGCTGCTTGGCAGGTGGCGACGAGTTCCGTCTGGACCAAGGGCAAACGGTGGTAGTCGATCTCGATGCCAAGGTCTCCGCGTGCGACCATGATGGCGTCAGCTTCGTCGATGATCTCGCGCATGTTTCTCACTCCGGCTTGGTCTTCGATCTTGGCGATGATTTTTGCGGATGATCCGAGGCTGCCCAAGAACCTTCGCAGGGTGCGAATGTCCTCGGCTTGCCGCACAAAGGAGAGCGCTACGAAGTCGATGCCTGCGTGCACTCCGGCTTTCAGGTCTTCTTCATCCTTGATCGTAAGACAGGGCAAATTGACGAAAACACCGGGCAAGTTGATGTGACGCTTTGAGCCGATGGTGCCTGGTGTGAGAACTTCGCAGCGAATGTGCGCCTCGTCTTTGGACAGGACACGCATTCGGATCAAGCCGCTGTCGATGAGCACCGTGGTGCCGATCTCAAGGTCAGCTGGCAGGCCCGGGTAGTTCACCGAAACGGCAGGCACGTCGCCAGTGGGTGCAGCCGCCTCAATGTAGAATTCAAAAGGGTCGCCGACTTTGACTTTCAGAGGGGTATCGACTTTTCCGGTGCGGATTTCTGGGCCTTTGACGTCCATCATCACAGCCACATGGCGCCCTACTTCAGACGACGCTTCGCGGATGTGCCACATGGCATCGTCCACCCACTTATGCGTGCCATGGGCCATGTTGAGCCGCAAGATGTCCACGCCAGCGGTGATTAGTTTTGCCAGCATGGCTTTGGACTCGGTCGCTGGACCGAGGGTGGCGATGATTTTGGTATGTCTGAAATACGACTTCGAAGGGTGCATCTCAACCCATTGGAAGCAGGAAAGGGGCCATTCGAGAGGAACCCGATGTCTGTTGCCAACTCGCAGTCTCAAAAATCGCTAGGATGATCCGGATTGAAGGTAAGCTGCAAACCGAAGCTGCCGTTTTATTGCGCTGAGCGATGGGATGAGCCAAGCAGAGTTTCTCGATTCGCCTCCTACTTCGCCCAGACTAAACGACGATGAACTACCTCCGACCGCTGAAAATATTCGTCTTAATCATGCTGGTTTCCACGGCGGCATCTGCCGAGGAACCGATGCCAAAAGTGGCTGAGAACTTCGATCTCGCAGGCCACAAAGGCTTTCTCTATGCGGCCCCAAAACCTGCCGATGGTAAGCCCTGGCTGTGGTATGCGCCGACTTTGAACGGGGTGTCTTTGTTTGGGCGCAAGATGTATTTTGAGGCGCTGATGAAGGCGGGTATCAGTCTGGCTGGGTATGACCTGGGGGAGGTGAGGGGATCGCCGAGGAGCACGGAGAAGTTTACCACATTCTATGAGGAGATGGTGAAGCGTGGGTATTCTCCGAAGCCGATATTGCTTGGGCAGAGTCGCGGCGGTATGATGATGCTGGCTTGGGGGATGAGGCATCCCGAAAAAGTGCGGGCTTTTGTCGGAATCTATCCGGTGTGCAATCTGGCGAGTTGGCCATTGAAGAATTCCAAGGCAGCAACCTTGACGGATTTCGACCTGCCGGAGGATGAGCTTTTAGCGCGGATGAAAGAGTTTAATCCCATCGATCACCTGGATGGTCTGCTAGCGAACAAGGTGCCAATGTTTATCGTGCATGGGGACTCAGATGTGGTGGTGCCTTATGACGACAATTCGGCATTGGTGAAGCAGCGCTATGAAGCGGGTGGCGGTCAGATCACGGTGAAGATTATCCCTGGCGAGGGCCACAAGGTTTCACCGAGCTTCTTTGAGTGCCGCGAGTTGGTCGATTTTGTGTTAGCAAACGCGCGACTATGATGGCTGCAGGGTTTGCTTACTCCGCACCTGCGCCGAAAAAGATGCTGGTAACGACTCCAGCATTGATCTCAAAGATGATACCTCCATAGATTGAGCCAGCGACGAAAGTCTCGCCAGGGACGGAGTCGTCTTTGCTGCGAGAGTCTCGGTAGGCTTTTGCTAAGTCGGCCTCGAAGCTGCCAATGTGAATCTTTGCCTTGGTCGAGAGGCGACAGGGCGCTTCGGCGTGAATGTTCCCTACTGTCCAGGGTCCATTCGGTGAAGCGGAGATCATCCCCAGCGCTAGCCCTTGGGCAGGCCATGTGTATTCTGAATACCAGTCGCCGGTGGCCTCCAGGAGGACCGCTTTTTTCTTTGCCGCAGGTTTGCCTAGACTGCTGATGGCTTTCTCTTGTGTCATTCCGATGGTGAGATCACCCAGGGCCTCCACGCTCAGGATGTCCGTCTCCGGCAACACATTGGTGGGGGATAGTCGAAAGCCGTCAGCGCGGGCACCTTGCCCCATCGCGTATTCCCTCATTCCGAACTCTTGCTGCCAAACAAGCGTCCGAAAGTGGCCGGACGGATGGCTGCTGCGGTAGGTGGACATGCCATTTTCTGTCTCGATGGTCACTTGATACTGACCGTCGTTCACCGCTGTTTTTCCGGCTGCTTTGCTGGCACGCACGTCCGTTGGATCATAATGAGGCGGCTTTGTCATCGTGGCAATCTTGCCAATGATGGGCTCCATGTCCTCGCCAGCCAGTTCGAGAATTACGTCATCACGCACGAGGAGATAGAGCGGAGGAATTTGACGCCCATTCTCTGCCTCGAACCTCATCCTGACGATTTGTCCCCACGACATTTGGGCCAGCCTTTTTGTCGTCACGTTCGCGTGAAGGGGATGTCCCTCTTCGCCTGCGGCTGCGATTTGATCTCCCCATTCGGTACCGGTCCAGGTGGAGACGATTGGCTCGTCGGAGGTGAGATTCAGAAAGGGATTTGCAGCCATCGTGGGGTTCGTCAGCGTGCCGACGGCAAAGCTGATGGCTGCAAGTCTGATGGAGCGTTGAAACGTGTGCATGTGGTAAACTGGCTCCAGGGTAAATGAGGGTTCGCGTTTTTTTGGACCTGCACCGAGCATGGACAGCGATACCCCAATGTGTTGCCCTAGCCTCGTCTGTCAAGATCAGTGAGACGTCCCCTCTTAGAAGATGGCCCGCACCATCGCCACTTGCGGCGGTTTGCGGTTTGCAATTGAAGCTGCGTTTTGATTAACCAAGCTCATCCTTTGGCAGAAGGCCGAGAATTCGGCCTAATTTCCGAATTGCGCGATACGGAATGGAGCGACGAATGATTCGATGGATGGCAAATTTCTTCACATACTTGGGCACGGTCCAATGGGTGGACAATCCAGCGGGGAATAGTGCAGTATCCCCTGGTCCGAGTGTATGGATCGTTCCACCCGCATTCAGTTCTTCGATCACAACTTCGCCCTCAAGAATCTGAACAATTTCATCGAGACCGAAGATCCATTTGAAGCTGCCCGCATGGCACTCCCAAATCGCGCAGGAGAGAGTGTTGTCTTCTGCCACTGCTAGTGTGGTAGCCCTGGCGACTGGATCTCCTGAAAGAATCCAGGCGGGATTGATTGGGGCAAGTTGAAGGTCATGCTGATGGACGGATCCAGTTTGAATGACCGGGGTGTGGAAAGGCGCTGTTTCGCTGGGGGATTGAGGCGCTGTCGTGGCTGGTTTTGTGGCCGAAGGATGGATGGATCTATCTCGTGGCTGACTCGGAGGAGTTGGTCGAAAAGAGGGCGTGAGCGCCGGAGTTGCGAGTTGACGGTTCAGCGCAGTGCTTGCTTTGGGTAAAAGAAGGCGGACCATATATGGATATTATAGTTCTTAATTATGAATATGGTCAACCAAGTATTTTGGTGAGCCCGAGTGTGTCGCGCTGTTTCTCGCCGCTGTCGGCGTCTCCCGCACAGCGATGCCCTGCCGCCGTGGCCTGCGTTGGGTTTGCCCGAATCGCTAGATTAGCTGACTGTCGATGGAGAGGATCTCAAACCGCCGACGGCCTTATCGATCGATGAGAAGAAAGCTTGACGGCTTGTGCGAGTCGTCAGAGGTGATCCGCATGTTGCGATCCCTTGCCTTTCGGGCAGTCATGTTAACGCAGATGTTGCTGCATCAGCCTGTGCTTGCGGGCTCACCTCAGGATTGGTTGACCACTGGTGAGTTTCGCTGGAGCAGTTCCGCGCCGCTGATTTTACCCGATGAGACAGGTCCTGATCCTGATGTGGCGTTGAAAGATCCGACGATCGTGTTTGCGGAGGGGCGTTGGCATTTGTTCGCCACGCATCGGCGTGCGTCTGGGGCGGTAGACATGCAGTATCTGAGCTTCACGGATTGGAAGGACGCGGGCAAGGCACCGAGACACACGCTGGAGTTTCACGATCAATATCACTGCGCGCCACAGGTGTTTTTTTACACTCCGCAGCAGAAGTGGTATCTGGTGTATCAACTCGCGGATAAGGATCGGAAGCTGAAGTTTGCTCCTTATTTTTCGACAACCACGACCATTGGAGATCCTGATTCATGGACCAAGCCGGAGCCGATGATCGAGACGTTGCCTGAGGGTGGCGAGAAGACGAAGTGGATCGATTTTTGGGTGATCTGTGATGCCGAAAAGGCGCATCTCTTTTACACCAGCGATGATGGACACTTCTGGCGGCGGGAGACTACGAGGGCGTCGTTTCCGCTTGGGTGGGGAAAGCCCGTGCTGGTTTTGAAGGATACCAAGGAGGAATTGTTCGAGGCGTCCTGCACCTACAAACTCAAGGGTAGGGAAGGCTATCTGACCATCATCGAGGCTCTGGGGCCTGGGCATCGGTATTACAAGGCATGGGTGGCGGACGAGTTGGAAGGTCCTTGGAAGCCATTGGCGACGACTCGGGAGAAGCCTTTCGCTGCCGCGTCAACAATATCGCCCACACCTGATTGGACTAGCAGCGTTAGCCACGGCGAGTTGATCCGCAGTGGGGTCGATGAGTTGATGGAACTCGATCCCGAGCATCTACGCTTTGTTTTTCAGGGGGTGGATGCGGAGGGTT
>CAZCAL010000073.1:9713-14586 GCA_964496625.1 uncultured Verrucomicrobiaceae bacterium
AAGAAGTATGGTAGCATCCCATGGAAGATCGGGGTGCTGGATCTAATTCCGTGATCAGCGGAAGAGCAACGGAGCGAACTCGGTGAGGTACTTGCGCCAGATGGGCCAGGAGTGATCACCCTCAGTGAGGTGCCACTCGTGGTGGATGTCCGCTGCTTTGAGTTTCTCAATGAGCGCCTCGTTTTTAGCGAGGAGGAAATCATTCTTGCCGACGCCGATCCACAGCAGTTTGAGTTTGGCATTGGTGCCTGCGGCATCGTCGAGAGCAGGCTTGATGTAATCCAGATCCACTGCGCCGCTGAAGCTTCCCACCCAGGCGAAGCGATCCAAGTTGGTCAGGCCCACACTGAGCGAGTGCCAGCCGCCCATGCTGAGGCCAGTGATGGCGCGCTGCTCACGCTCCATGGAGACGCGGTAGCGAGCCTCCACCAGGGGGATGGCGTCTTCCAAAAGCTCACGACGGAAGGCATCCAGTGCCTTTAGTCGCACGTCGTTGCCGGCGTCTTTCTGATACCGGCCGAGTTGATGGCCATCGATCATCAGAATGATCATGGGCTTGGCTTTGCCGGCGGCAATGAGGTTGTCCAAAATCCAATGCGCTTTGCCATGCATGACCCAGCCCATTTGGTTGTCGCCAGAGCCGTGTTGCAACACCAGCAGTGGATACTTGGTCGTCGAATCTTGTTCATAGCCCGGAGGGGTGTAAACCCATGCCTCGCGCTGCTTGCCGAGGCTCTTGGAGAGGTAGTCGTGAATGTGGACACTGCCATGCGGAACGTCTTGAAAGTCCCATGGGTTCAGTGGCGAGCCGGGCAGGTGGAGGATGCTGCTGACCGGGCTGCGCTGGGGTTTGATGGCGGAGTTGGACGGGTCAATCATTTGCAGGCCATCGACGACGAAGCTGTATTCCCACACGCCAGCAGCAATGGGTTCGGTGGTGATGGACCAAACGCCGCCCTCGCCCTGAGTCATAGGCTTAAGTTCACGATCCCATTGCCCACGAATGCCGACTTCTTTGGCCTTCGGGGCCTTGAGTTGAAACGTCACCCGGTGGTCCGGCTGAATATTCGGGGAGAGGTCTCCCGCTGGCTGAGCCAGAGTGATCAGTGGGGCAAGGAAGAAGATAGTGACGGCTAGGCAGCGATGGGTTGTCATGATGGTCTCTCCGCTAAACGCACACTGGAAGCGCTTCCTTCAGGATTCCGTTCAGGCGGATGAACCTCTCGTGGGCGTCGGATTTCGCACAGACATTGTCGTGTGGTCGGAGGTTTACTCTGCGTTTTAAATGCAGACCGATTCCTGCTCATGACCCTTTCAATTATCCCCAACCGCCGGGACCTTCTCTCGTTGGTTATTTTCGTTCTCGGCGTGTCCAGCGTAACTGCGGCGGAGTCTTCGAGGCCGAACATCCTTTTTATTCTGGCCGATGACATGGGCTGGAGTGATCTCGGTTGTTATGGTGCAGACTTGCATGAGACGCCGCGGATCGATCAGTTGGCGAAGGAGTCGGTGCGATTCACCAATGCGTATGCCATGTCGGTTTGCTCGCCGACGCGCGCGACTTTGATGACAGGAAAACATGCGGCGCGACTGCACTACACGATTTGGTCTGAGGGCGCAGAGAGTGGCGGACCGAAGAATCGAAGGCTCCGCGATGCCGAGGCGATTTGGAATTTGCCGCACTCAGAGACGACCCTTGCGCAGCGTCTGCATGAGGTAGGGTATTTGACGGCGCTGGTCGGGAAGTGGCATCTTGGCGATTGGCAGCATTACCCTGAGTCGCATGGGTTTGACATCAATATTGGTGGGACGAATTGGGGTGCACCGCAGACGTTTTGGTGGCCCTACAGTGGCAGTGGGAGGTTTGGCGATGAGTTTCGGTATGTGCCACATCTTGAGTTTGGGAAGCCGGGCGAATACCTGACAGATCGGCTCACGGATGAAGCGATGAATGTGATGGATCGCGCGGGTGAGCAGCCATTCTTTATGTATCTGGCTCATCATTCGGTGCATACGCCGATAGAGGCCAAGGAGGCGGATGTGAAGCACTTTGACGCGAAGCTAAATCCACAGATGCATCATCAGCACGCGGTCTATGCGGCGATGATGAAGAACCTGGATGAGAATGTGGGTCGCGTGTTGGATCATCTCAAAGAGCGTGGGCTGGATCAAAACACGCTAGTGATTTTTGCGAGCGACAATGGTGGTTACGTTGGCCCCGATAAAGCCAGTGGGCGCGATATGCCGGTGACCAACAATGCGCCGCTGCGGTCTGGCAAAGGCTCGCTCTACGAGGGTGGTATTCGTATTCCCTTGATGATTCGCTGGCCTGGGGTGACGCAGAGTGGTGTGTGCGCTGAACCCGTCGTGACAATGGATTTGTTCAATACCTTGCTTCGCGCCGCCGGTCAGAAATCGGAGGTCAGTGATGGAATCGATTTGGCACCGGTGCTGAAGGAGCCCTCGTCTAAACTCGAGCGAGAGGCCTTGTTTTTTCACTACCCCCACTACTACGCGACTACCACGCCAGTGAGTGCGGTTCGCGTTGGCGACTGGAAGTTGCTGGAGTTCTTCGAGGACAATCACGTTGAGCTGTATAATCTGGCTGACGATCTGGCGGAGGCTCATGACTTGTCTGAGGAGCGTCCCGATAAGGTTGCTGAAATGCGGAGGCGACTTCACGGTTGGCGCGAGTCCGTAGGGGCGGCGTTGCCCACGCTGAATCCTGATTTCAAGACCAAGCCTCAAAAGTAGTCGCCGACCATTTCGCCCATCCAATACCTTCGATGTCAATCTTTCGCCCTCTTTTCGCTGCCTCTGTCATCTATGCTCTGCTGAGCGCATCGGTAGATGCCGCCGATCCGATACCGACGTATGCCAATGTCGCTTACGGTGCGCATCCTCATCAGTTGATGGATATTCATTTGCCGCCCACGGGTGATGGACCCTTTCCGGCCATTCTTTGGTTTGGCGGTATCTGGAAGGCGGCCAAACATGTCGTTGATCCTGGGAAATTCTTTCCGAAGGGCATAGCGGTGATCGCTGTGGAAATACGCACGATGGAGGATGCAGTGGCGGTGAATGAGCCGGTGCCGATTTCTTATGTGCAGAGTGACGCGGTGCGTGCGGTGCAGTTTGTCCGACTGAATGCCAAGAAGTGGAATCTCAATCCAGAGAAGCTCGCGGTCGGTGGAGGATCGCAGGGCGCGCAGCCTGCGTTGTTCGTAGGATGTTCTGGCGATCACCAAAATCTGGCATCGGCGGATCCCGTGGAGCGGCAATCGTCGCTGGTGACCTGTGTGGCGGCGTATCGCTGCCAACCGACGTTTGATCCGAAGAGGATGCAGGAGTGGGTGCCAGGAGTCCAGTGGGGTGCGCCTGCCTTTGCATGCACCTTTGAGGAATCGTTGAAGCGACACGCCGAGTTGTTGCCCACTATAAAGAAGTGGTCTCCTGACTATCTTTTGCATAAGGCGGCGGCACCGATGTTTTTTGAAAACGAATGGGGCCTCGTCAAACCCGCCGACATCACGCAGGCGAATTACGATGTGCACTGTCCGGCCTGGGCACTGGGGTTTCAAAAGCTTGCACTGGAGGCTGGCGCTGAGTGCCACGTTAAGTTCCCTGGTCACCCAGCGGATGACCCAGCCAAGGACATCTGGGACTTCTTGGTGCGGCGGTTGACCGGGCCAAAATAGGGCTGGTCTTGAAATTGTGTTGTAGTTCGGCTGATATCGGGCGTTTGGGTGAACAACAATCTCCAATTTATTCATCATGAACCATCGACTCCTCTCGTTCGCGGCCCTTGGGCTGTTCCTTTGTTCCGTGTATCCAGCACAGGCTCAGAATGCCGCGATGGAGGGTAGATTGGAGAAGGCGCTGAAGTTGTTTCCTGAAGCGGATGCAGACAAGGATGGCAAGCTGTCGATGCAGGAAGCGATGCTGTATGTTCAGAGCCATCCCGAGTTGCAATCTGCGCTGGCTGCGAAGATGGGCGGCAAAGGTAAGTCGGACGGCGAGCGGGTGTCGTCGGCACCGTCGTTGTTGAGCACACCTGCGTCGAAGGGTTTGCCACCTGGGCCGCGAATCTTTGTCTGTGCGCATAGTTTTATGATTTACACCGCCACACTGCTGCCGCCTTTGGTGGAGTCCGCTGGGATTGGCTATCAAGATGCGGGGAGGCAGATGATTGGAGGATCGCGGGTGATCCAGCATTGGGAGATTTCCGACGAGAAAAATCGAGCGAAGCAGGTGCTGCGCGATGGTGCAGTGGACGTGCTGACGGTGTCGCCGCACATGCTGTTACCGGATGCGGGCATCGACAACTTCACGAAGCTGGGCCTGGAAAAGAATCCAAAACTGCGAGTTCTGGTGCAGGCCTCATGGCCGGGCAGAGATGGCGAGATTGATTCCGCATTCACCAATTCGAAGCGCGACCAATCCACCTTGGAAAGTCTGCGCAAGATGAAAGAAAACCATCGGACGCTGTGGCTTTCGGCACTGGAAAATCAGGTGCGCGCGCTGAATGCAGCGGTGGGTCATGAGGCGGTGCACATCATTCCCGTCAGCGATGCTGTCTTCGCACTGCGGGAAAAGATTGTAGAGGGTAACGCGCCTGGGCTGACGAAGCAGACGGATCTATTTCGCGATGACTTAGGCCATCCTCAGGCACCGCTGGCAGCGTTGGTGACGTATTGCCACTTTGCCACCATCTACGGACGCACTCCGGTGGGATTGCCAGTGCCGAAGGAATTGCAGGGCTTTGCCCATGCGGAGGAATTGAGCGCACTGCTGCAAAAGCTCGCCTGGGATGCGGTGACGAACTACGCGATGAGTGGCGTGAAAGTGGAGGCCGCAGCGAAGGAGTAAATAT
>CAZCAL010000074.1:0-10098 GCA_964496625.1 uncultured Verrucomicrobiaceae bacterium
GTAATCGAATAGACCGCGATCAAACGAAACTGGAGCATTCTTGCCGTCTTTGATGTCGAAGAAGCCGACGGGCTTTTTGAACATCCAGCCGGGATGGAAGAACTCCATGCGAAACGTCTGTCCTTCACCGCCAAACAACGCCTTGTCGGGACGAAATCGGATTTGCCGATGGCCGTCATACTTCAGCCCTTCAAAGAACGGATCAAGGGCGTGTTCGACCGGCTTGTAAGGCTGATGAGCCAGTTCCGATGCCAGCTTTTTCAAGCTTTCAAAGTCTGTCACCTCGCCAGGCTCTGTTGCCTTTAGGGCTGCGAGGCTAAGGAGACTCAGGGCAAGGGAGGAAAGATACGGGGTTCCAAAGAAGGCGTTCGCCATAGGTGAGGGGGCTGCAAAAAGAGCCCCGCAGCATCGCCCATCCGGTCCCGGCGTCAACAGCAGCCTAGCGTGATCCGGAGGGTACTGCCAGCTTGCAGCGGCAGCGTTTCTTCGCAAAGATCCCGGATGCTACTGAGATCAAACCTTCTCTTTGCCCTTCTAGGCGCAACTCTTTCCGCCGCAGAGCCCATCCAGATCAGCGGCATCTACCCGAGCTTGGCGATGTTTAATAACGAAGGCGAGTGCGGAACGGGGGCAGTGGTACCATTTGCGGATCGACTTTGGGCCGTGACGTATGCACCACACATGCCCAAGGGATCATCGGACAAACTCTACGAGATCACCCCTGACCTCCAGCAAATCGTGCGACCTGAAAGCATCGGCGGCACCCCGGCAAATCGCTTGATCCATGACGAGTCCGGCCAACTTTTCATCGGCCCGTATGCCATTGATGCCCAGCGCAACGTGCGCGTGATCCCTTATGCACAGATGTTTGGCAGACCGACGGGGAATGCCCGGCACCTCACCGATCCAGCCGGAAAGATCTACTATGCCACGATGGAAGAAGGGATCTATGAGGTGGATGTGAGGACCCTAGCGGTAACGAAACTTTGGGCAGATGAGGCCGATAAAGAGGGGCGTCACGCTGAGCTTCCTGGCTACCATGGGAAGGGATTTTACTCCAGCCAAGGCCGCCTGATTTATGCCAACAATGGCGACCATGCTCGCGAAGCCCTGCGAGATCCGAGCGTGCCCTCCGGTGTCCTTGCGACGTGGGATGGCAAGGCCGACGCGTGGACGGTTGTGCGCCGCAACCAGTTCACAGAAGTCACCGGCCCCGGCGGTATCCATGGCAGCTCGAATCCTGAAACAGATCCAGTGTGGGCCATCGGTTGGGACCACCGCTCCCTCATTCTGATGGTGCTGGACGGCGGACAATGGCATAGCTTTCGACTGCCAAAGTCGAGCCATAGCTATGACGGTGCCCACGGCTGGAACACCGAGTGGCCAAGGATTCGAGAGATCGGCGAAGATGACCTGCTCATGACCATGCACGGCTGCTTCTGGCACTTTCCGAAAAACTTCGATTCCACCCACACTGCGGGCATCACTCCCCGCTCGAACTATCTGAAAGTCATCGGTGATTACACTCGCTGGCAAGACCGCATCGTTTTTGGCTGCGATGACACCGCGAAGAACGAATTTCTCAACAAACGCAAAGCCAAGGGCGAGGTCGCCGCTCCACAGTCGCAGTCAAACCTCTGGTTCGTTGCGCCGGAGCAGATCGATCAAATCGGACCCGTTCTTGGCCGCGGTGCTGTCTGGCTGGATGACGATGTGGAGGCCGCGACGCCAAGTGATCCCTTCCTTTTTTCAGGCTACGACCGACGCGCCCTACACCTCGCTCACACAGGGGAAACCGCCGTCACCATCCGCCTAGAAATCGACGCCAAGGGCGATGGCCAGTGGCAAAAGCTGCGCGAAGTCAACGTACCCGCACGCGGTTATCGCTGGGTGGATCTCAGCACTGATACCGCAGCGGCGTGGGTTAGAGTCGTCTGCCAGCAACCCCTCAAAGGTGCCACAGCTTGGTTCCACTTTTCCAAGACCGACGCCCGCACCACCGATGCCGATCCGATCTTCGCGGGCATCGCCACCAGCGCGGACACGGCGCTGACTGGCGGGACTGTCCGCGCCCGTGGAGAGAACAAGCGCACCTTGCACTTCGCAGCCCTTGCCCCTGGAAAGAATGGCCCTTCCGACCTCGGGCTCTATGAATTGGATGCCCAGTTAAAACTGAAGCGCGTCGAGGATGCGGCTGCGCATCGCTATCAAAAAGAGCACGCCGCCATCCCCGCCGGAGTGCTGACCTACGATGCGGCCTCCATCATCTTCACGGACGACCGGAACCAGCGCTGGCGCATCCCACGCGGTGACGCCGCGCTGGACCAAGACGGTGCCCTCGGACCCGCACGGGTTGATCGCGAGGTCGCCACGGAGCGTGATCTCTTCAATGCAGGTGGCACGTTTTTTGAGCTGCCTGCGGAGAACGCTGGCGGCTTTGCCAAGGTGCGCCCGGTCGCTACCCATGGCCGCCGCATCATCGATTATTGCTCCTACCGCGGGCTTTTTGTGCTGAGCGGAATCGCGGACGCCGCAGCCGCTGGCACCCACCTGATTCGCTCTGATGACGGCAAGACCGCCCTCTGGGTGGGAGCGATTGACGACGTGTGGAAGTTCGGCAAGGTCCGCGGCCAGGGCGGTCCGTGGAAGCACACCAGTGTGAAGACCAACCGCCCCAGTGACCCCTATCTCATGACTGGCTACGACAAGAAGACCCTGGTGCTGGAGGCAGATAAAGAGGTGAATATCAAGATTCAGATCGATCTCGACGGAACCGGCCTCTGGAAGACCTATCGCACCTTCAAAGTCACCCCCGGCAAGCCCATCGAACACGATTTTCCGCCTGCCTTCCAGGCCTACTGGCTCCGCGCCGTCACCACGAATGACTGCACGGCCAGCGCCCAGTTGGTGTATGAGTAAGCCGACCGGGGGCACACTTACTTCATTCCGCGATACCGATAGGGCACGTAGCCGAGGGACTTTAGCCAAGTCGCATCGATGAAGTGGTTGACGACTCGCCAGTCGGGTGGGCTGCCTGTCTCGTAAGCGAGAAGATGACTGCGCGTCGCGTCATTCCAGCCAGCGAAGAGCAGGCAGTGGGCGTTGTGGGTGTTGAGGATATCGCCAGGGCGGAGGTCCTGCCAGGAAGGAAGTTGATCGCAGAGGGCTGGGAGTTCGCGGGTCGAATAGGAGCGCGGCAGATTCCAGCAGCGCGAGATAAAGCCACTGCAATCGATCCCGACGGCCTCGGTGCTGACTCCGTCATCCAGAAGACGCCGTTTGTCCGAGGTATAGACGTCCCCAGCAGCGAGTCCAGTCTGTAGGCCAGCATCAAATTCCGCCAGCGTGCTGAAGCCTCCCCACTGGTAAGGCACCCCTTCAGTCTGGGCGCCAGGCCGCCACCAACCAGGCACGGCACCTGTGTCTTGGTAACCGATGTCTGGCGTATCGATGCGGATGCCGCGACTGTCCGGCCCATGGCGCACGTTTTGCGGTGTGCCCGTCCAGCGATGGGTTCGGTAGCGCTCTGCGAGGTCCAGGCATTGCTGCCGAGTGACCTGCGATGGGGGCGGCGCTGCATCTGCGCGGGGCTGCGCGGATTGCTGGCATTGGCAGAGCAGAGTCACCAAAGGCAGAAGACAGAAAAGACGGCGCATCGAAGGCATGACACGGATGATGGCAGGACAGCCTGCATTTGGCAAATGCCGGGATGGTGCTACCATGAGGCTATGGCTGGTGATTCTACGCCCGATTTTCCCCCTTTGACCGCAGAAACGACGCTGCGCGAGGTGTTGCGCGCCTATCCAGGAGCCCAGCGAGCGTTGTTTGCGAGGTATCACATCGGCGGCTGCCAAAGTTGCGCCTTTAGCCCGACAGAGACCTTGGCGGAACTGTGCACGAGAAATGAAAATCTCCCCGTCGAAGAAGTGATTGCCCACATTCAGGACAGCCATCGCACCGACGTACTGCTGTCCATCACGCCCAAGGAACTGGCGGCGTTGCGCGAAATCGAGCCCGACCTGCCGCTGCTGGATGTGCGAACGCGGGAGGAATTTGACGCTGTGCGCATCCCTGGCGCGGTGCTGATGACGCAGGAGGTGGTGCAGACCGCCTTTTCCACCTGGGACAAGGCCAGCGCCATCGTCCTCTACGATCACAATGGCAGCCGCAGCCTAGACGCGGTCGCCTACTTCATTGGCCACGGTTTTTCCAACGCCAAATGTCTGGAAGGCGGCATTGATGCCTACAGCATTCAGGTGGACCCTTCTCTGCCCCGCTATCGTATCGAAATGGACGCATAGCTTTCGCAACTGACCCTCTCCACCATATTTCATGGACGAACAAACACTCCAGGCCGCGCTGACCAATCCCCAAAACCTTGGCGAAATGCCAGATGCAGACAGCGTCGGCACCGTCGGCAGCCCTGACTGCGGCGATATGGTCCGCATGTGGATCAAATACAAGGACAAGGACGGTCAGCGAGTCATCGACAAGGCCAGCTTTCAGTCCTTCGGCTGCCAGACCGCCATCGCTGTCGCCAGCATGGCCACCGAGATGATTCGCGGCAAAACACGCGAAGAAGCGCTGCAAATGAGTGCCGAAGAACTGTCCCGACCTCTCGGCCCCCTGCCGCCAATGAAGATCCATTGCGGTCAGATGGTGGAAGGTGCCCTCCGTGCAGCCCTCGATGCAGAAAAGGCCGCCACTGCACCGATTGCAGCGCCCATGGGCGAGAATGGCCCGACTTTGGCTGACAGCCTCCACGCAGCAGATAAGACCGCTGGTAAGATCCGCATTGTCATGCAGCCACCGGCGGCGGAGAGCCTTTGACATCGCCACATCCTCGTTTAAACCCATCCTCCCCCTCAGAAACGCGCCCCTCA
Source organism: uncultured Verrucomicrobiaceae bacterium (assembly GCA_964496625.1). Taxonomy (GTDB): domain Bacteria; phylum Verrucomicrobiota; class Verrucomicrobiia; order Verrucomicrobiales; family Verrucomicrobiaceae; genus JACKQF01. The sequence goes on from CAZCAL010000074.1 coordinate 4,884, forward strand.
TGCATTCCTCCATTGAACTCAAACGCGAAGTCGACGCCGTCCAGATCCCCAGCGGCGACACGATCAAGCTGCCTATTGGCCTGAAGGTCATCATCACCCAATCGCTCGGCGGAACTTACACCGTCGCCACGGACGTGGGTCTGGCGCGCATCTCTGCCAAGGACGCGGACGCACTGGGCATTGATCCTGATGCCGGAAAAAAAGAAGAGGGTGGCTCTTCCTCCAATATTCCGGACAGCGCGACGGACCTGGAACACGAAGTCTGGAATGCGCTACGCAAGGTCTATGACCCAGAGATCCCTGTAAACATTGTGGACTTGGGCCTCGTGTATGATTGCAGCATCGTGCCGACCGAAGAAGGCGGGAAACGTGCGCAAGTGAAGATGACACTCACTGCCCCAGGCTGCGGCATGGGCCCCACGATCGCTGCCGATGCACAGAACCATATCATGGGCATCGAAGACATCGATGATGCCGTCGTCGATCTCGTCTGGGATCCAGCCTGGAATCAGGAGATGATCAGCCTCGAAGGCAAAATGAAGCTCGGGATGATCTGAGGCTCGCCTCCTGCACCACCTCGGGAGCGAATTGACTGTCCTTCCAGTCCAGCAGTATTGGTTGCCAAAGAATCGGCGGCCATGGTAGCCTCGAATTCGTGGGACGATCCTTCAATGCCCTATTGTCGATAGCACTGGTTGCAGGTTTTTGCCTGGCTGGCAGGTGCGGTTTCGCCGCTGATCCTGCCGCATTGACCCTCCATGTCCTGCTGGTGGAGATGGACGCTAAGATCTGGCACGACGCCTTTGATGACGGGAAAAAGGACGGCACCACCATGCAGGCATCCGTCATGGACCTGATCGCCAAAAAGGCGGCGACGCTGCACGCTGCGGCCGAATGCAAGATACCGCGAGGCGAAAAAGCAGCGTGGAGCCACGGAAACGAGACGGACTTTCCTACAGAGTGGCAGGTTCGCGGGGAAGCCTCACCAGAAATCGCGCAATCGGAGAAGCGCTTTCATGGCACGAAGCTTGAGGCGATTTGGACCGATGATCCCCTTAGCCTGACCCTGAAGATTGACTGGAAACAGCCGCTCCCGGAACCCGATCTGCTCAACTACGATGTCAAAGCCACAGGCCCAGAGCGGGCCAAACTTTCCCTGCCCCTGCCGTCAGTGCGCGCCATCGAATGGCAAGGCACGCTCCTCCTCCAGCCCAGCCAGTGGACCAGCGCTGCCTCCTTTGCCATGCCTGATCCCGACAAGGGTATCGCCCTCACCCGCCGCTTTCTAGTGCTCGTCAAAGCAGATCTTGAATGAACCCACGCGCGCCAGCCCTGATCTGCCTCCTTGCCTTAGCGAGCCCATTTCTGCATGCCGTCGAGCCAGCAGTGCATTTTCGCCACAGCGTCGTGCGGGTGCCGGAAAAAGACTACCTGCACCTGTGGATGAAGCCCGCGACAGAAGACGAACTACACGCTGCGGTTTGGCAGTGGGTCGATGACGGCAAGGCGCAGGTGCTCTCGGATTTGGAACAAGTGGTAGAGACTCGCCAACGTTGCAAAATGCGCCAGGGGCGGGTGATCGAACTGCCACAGGAATTTGATCAGGACTTTGAGGATCTGTTGGTTCCGCCAGTTACCACACACTCTAATTGGGTGGGTATGGCGTGGGAGTGCGAGACCGATTCGAAGATCCTGCGCACGGCGGGGCTCGTCTTCCGCACGGACTGGAAATCAAACTTCCAGCCCGGAATGCCTCTTGTCAGTCGCTGGCCCGTCACTTGGTCCCGGAATGCAAAACCGCGAGTCGGCTGGATGGATCAATACGACATCCTGGAAGAAAACATCACCACCTCCAGCACCTGGAATCTCTCCGGTCGTCAGATCCTAGCAGTGGCACGGCCACCCAACGCGGTTTTTCCCGCCGATGGCGAACCGGCACCCACTGGACTCCTCGACGTCACACTGGCCCGCGTTCGCCCCGGCCCAGAACTTGCCACACATACCGTGGAGGGTGCCGCTCGCCCTCCCGCCGGCACCGGTAATTTTGGCTGCTTTGCCATTGGGATCGACTCTGGCGAAGCCTTGCGACTCCTGACGGATCGCAATCCCGCTCAGGATGATGAATTGCTGGAGGAACTCATGAATCGAGTCCAGCAGGACAAAGCGACGCTGCATGGGGTGGGATCGCTTGCCGTTGTCTCAGGCGTGCGATGTAGCCTCACTTCCGCCCGCCGTCATCTCTACCCCACAGAGATGCCGAGCATCCCCTCTGCTTGGGGAGATCGTGAAGTCGGGCTCAGCATGGAACTTGAGCCCGTTATGGGAGACGAGGGTGGCGCAGAGATCGAACTGGATCTCCAGCAGCACCTCACCGCCCCGAGACGTGGCGTTTGGTCCCTTGCACTCGATGCACCGGAAATGGTGATGTGGCAGCCGCAGTTCATCAGCTTGCAAATCAAAAACCAAACCACCGTCCCCGCCAATGGCGTGACACTTCATGCCGCCGTGCAGGTGCCGGACTGCCTCGCCGGGGACGATGGTCTGGCGGGCGGGCGCACGATTCTGGTTTTCTCCCGACTCCGCACCGTCAAACCGGACGTGCCACCCTTGGAACCCGGAAAGGCACCTTTCGCCCCGCCGGATCCGTTTGCTCCAGCTGGCTTTGTCCAGGCAGGTCCCGAGGGGCACACCGAGATCACTGCCTGGATCATCGAGGTGCCTGCGGATGAAGAAGACCGTTGGCGAGCCAAGACCGTCGGCCTGTTTCAAGACGACGCATCGGCAGAGATCCAGCGCCGGTTGGCCGACCACAGCGCCACTCTGCGAGCCACGATCACGGTAGCCTGCCAAAGCGACCGCAACGATGCGTCATGCCGACTGACGGAAGACGTCCTCGAAGTCGTTGAAGATGATGAATCCTACCAAGATATCCCCGGACGCTACCGCCCCACGGCTCTGGAAGACCACCCGACGGGAATCTCCATGGAAATGGGCTCAAAAATTAGCCGGGAGAGTGACCCGCCCGCCATTACCCTGACCGGCAAAATCACTTACCACGACGCTATGCCCAAGCAGCCAACACTGGAAGAGACCCTGGCACAGCTCACGAAAAACCCCGGTAATTACAATGGCCTCATGAAGACTTTTGAAGAAGACTGGGAAGGAAGTGTGAGTCTCGCGCCGGACCAAACCCGTCTCGTCAACATCCGCCGCGCCGCTGGTCCCGAGGGTAACAAACGCCTGCATTTGCTGTTCCTGCATGCGCGGCTGATCACCACGATGCCCTAATTTGGCAAGGCTTCGCCGCAGCGCCCGCAGTCGCACCGGGGTCATCGACGCCCGGCTACAGAGGCGCTTGGCCAGCCGCCGTTGTAGCTGGCCTCGTGGAGGCCGGGGTCATTGAATTGCCGGTGAAGCCGCGCATGAGACAGCGATTCTTTGGCACCCGCATTCGCACCGGGGTCACAGACGCCCGGCTACAGGGGCGCGTGATTCGGCAGGCTGTAACAGGGACGATTTTGGTTCCCACTCACCAGTTCAGGATGGCCTCATTTCCGCCCCCGCCGCTCCAGGTTGTCCTTGATCAAACTTCCGGCGTCGGCCTCGATGGCGATCCAGGGCTTCGCAGCGTCTTGCTTGCGCCCACAGTCGGAACAGAGGTTGCTGGTAACGAGGAGGCCTTCGCAAGGTGCCGTTGACCAGACGGCTGCGGTGGAGAGTCCGGTGAAGGTATTGCCCGTGATGGACACTTCCTGACAACCTTCCAGGAGAATGCCCGTGCCCTCGTCGATCCCCATTGGTTCTTTGGCTTCTGCGGGCCGCTTGTTTTCGCCACCACCGATGGCGGTATTGCAAAATGCATTTCCAGTGATGGCGTCGCGACCGGAGTCTTTGCTGACGCGGACGGAGAACTTATGCGCGATGGTGAAGGTGTTGGCACTGACGGCACAGCCAGTTGCATCCCGCAGATCGATGCCGCCCTCAAGGTGGTGCGCGATCACATTGGCGCTGAGCGTGATGCCGTAACAGTCGCGATCCAGGATGATGGCAGTGCCATTGCATTCCTCGATCATGTTTCCACTGCACACGGAGCCGTAGGTGTTTTCGATCACGATGCCGTGGCGCAAATGGTCATCAATGTTGTTCCCATTCATGCAGAGGTTAAAAGAGTCGATGCAGCGCAGGGCATCCAGATTCTCTTCGAAGTGGTTCGCATTCACCACGATGTCGTGGCAGCCATTGATCTCGATTCCAGATCCTTTGTTGTAAGTGATGATGCTGTCTGCGATGCGTGGGTCTTCGTAGCAGTTCACGAGATGAACTCCATGTCTGCCGTGATGATCAATGGAGACGCCCTCAAGGTAAATCTCCTGAATGCCTTCCGCGTAGATTCCGTCACCGCTTTTCTCCGTGCCGCTGATGCGCACATCCGCCACCTGCACCCGCCAGAGCTTCGCTTTTGGATCTTCACTGAGGTTGCCCGGCGCGAGGATCAGCGCTGGCTCGCCCGTCTCGTTGGCATTGATAATGTGGGTTGCCGCACCCGATCCGACAATGCGGGTCTCCGCAGTCTTCACATTTAGCGGCACCGTGATCGTGAAATCACCCGGAGGCAGCAGCACCACGCCGCCCGTTTCGGGGACGGCATCAAAGGCAGCCTGTAGATCCGCAAATTTGGCCGCATTCACCACCGCAGGCCCGCCGTCAGCAGCTTGAATCAGAAGGGGAAAAAGGACCGCCGCGCAAAAAAGAAAGATTTTCATGGTGGCAGGATACGGTCGCAGCAGGCCGCATCTTCAGTCCCATCATGAAGCGGGTGCAACGGCTGGCTCGTGCTTCCTTACTCGAATTGGTTCTTCGGTGCGCAAGGATTCACTCACTCCATTGCCACTGCCGAGAGGCCAGATGTGGAAACCGCCAGACCAGTTCCCAGGGATCTGCCAGGTGCCCCAGATTCCAGGCACTGGACCTTCGCGAAAGCCTCGATAGGCGACCTGATGTCCGTCGGGGTAGCTCTTCACCCAATCAGCCTCATGGGAGTCCTCGTTGTAAGCTCCATCGACTGAAAAGCCGCCCATTTCATCCAAGCCACCGCCACGAATCAGGCCCTGATAGAAGTGAAGTTGCAGGTCCATACCCCCACGACGGCCATCAGGATACTGGTAGTAGCCTGTCCAAGGTCCAGAGGGAAAGTCATCGTCTGCCATGTGTGCTC
>CAZCAL010000074.1:10108-14505 GCA_964496625.1 uncultured Verrucomicrobiaceae bacterium
TGTGTGCTCAGAAAGCTGTACGCGTGGAATGTTCAAGCAGACGGGTCCAGCGTGCGGGAATTCCTTGGCCACGCCGCAATGCTAGACGCACAGGGAGCGTTATCTATGCCCAATCCGCTATGAAATCACTCTTCTTCGCCACCACCCTTTTTGCCGCCGCCTTCTCCACCTCCATTCAGGCGGCAGATGAGGATGGTTTTGTTTCCATGTTCAATGGAACTGACCTCACTGGCTGGCGTCCCGTCAATGTAGCGGCGGATACCTTCAGTGTGCGTGACGGCATGATCGTCACCACCGGCGTACCCACCGGGTTCATGGCCACAGAGCGTCAGTATGAAAACTTCATCATCGAGCTGGATTGGCAGCACATGAAGGAAGGTGGCAACAGTGGCGTCTTCATCTGGGGCGAAGGCCTGCCTGCGCCGGGCGTGCCGTATGCAAAGGGCATCGAAGTCCAGATCCTCGATCTCGGTTACGAGAAAAACAAAGGTGCCTGGGAGTGGTTCACCTCTCACGGAGACATCTTTCCCATCTGGGGTGCCACGATGACCGCCATCGCACCGACAGCAAAGACGGGCGTCCGCAGTTTCCCCAGCGAAAAGCGGGTAAAACCATCGCCAGAGTGGAATCACTATCGGGTAGAGTGCAACAACGGCGAAATCCACCTGAGCGTGAATGGCAAAGAAGTGACCGTGGGCAAAGATTGCGTGCCGCGCAAAGGCTTCATCTGTCTTGAAAGCGAAGGCAGCGAGGCGCACTTCAAGAACATTCGCATCAAAGAACTGCCCTCGACGGGGGCGACACCCGAACAGACCGCAGAAGCTTATGCTGGCTTCACCCAGCTTTTTGATGGCAAAGGTCTCAGCGGCTGGAAAGTCACCGAAGCAATGAACGAAGTGTGGAAGGCCAACGGTGCGACCTTCACCGCCAAAGCGGATGTCAAAGGCAGCAACCTGGATCTCTGGTCCGAGAAGAATTACAAAGACTTTGTGCTAGTCGCCGACTGGAAATTCATCACTCCAGCCAAGAAGAAAATGGTGAACAAGATCGCTCCAAATGGAGAGGAACCCATCCTTGGAGCGGACGGCAAACCCGAGCAGATCGAGGTAGAAGAGCCCGCCGACAGCGGCATCTACCTGCGTGGGAGCAGCAAAGCGCAGGTAAACATCTGGGTGCGCCCCATCGGCAGCGGTGACATCCGTGGCTATCGGGTGGACAAGACCCTGCCCATGGACATCCGCACAGCCTGCACACCAAAGGAAGTCGCCGACAACAAACCTGGGCAGTGGAACCGCTTTGTCATCACCATGAAGGGCGACCGCTGCACCGTCGTGCTGAACGGCAAGACCATCATCGACAACGCCCAACTGCCCGGCGTCGCCGAAGAAGGCCCCATCGCCTTGCAGTATCACCACGATGCGATCCAGTTCGCCAACGTGTTCATCAAGGAACTGTAAGTGGAGGCGGGATCGCCCGATCCCGGTTTGGTGTCTGCTCCTCTAGCGCGTCAAGCCCTGATCCTTCAAGGATTACAAGTTGGTAACGCTTGCAATCATCACTGGAATTTGAGTCTGGCGGCAGTATTGCTTCCCGTCAGCAAAAGCCAGGGCGTATCACCCTGGGCTGATCAACCCCCGGCTCTTTTTCCATTTTTTATGCCCCACCCTACCGACCAAGTCTTTGACTCCGTGGAGGATGTCATCGCCGATATTCATGCCGGACGCATGGTGATCGTGACCGACGACGAAGATCGCGAAAACGAGGGGGACCTCATCTGCGCGGCGGAAAAGATCACGCCAGAAATGGTGGCCATCATGGTCCGTGAAGCTTGCGGGGTCTTGTGCGTGTCGATCAGCGAGAGCATCGCCAAGCAATTGAGCCTGGAAAGCATGGTCCAGCGAAATCGTGAAGCCATGGGCACGAACTTCACCATCACCGTCGATGCCGCGAAGGGCATCACAACGGGCGTGAGCGCCGCTGATCGTGCGCAAACGATTCGCCTACTGGCGGCCCCCGACTCATCGGCAGCAGACTTTGTGCAGCCAGGACACATCAATCCCCTCATCGCCCGCCCCGGCGGTGTCCTCCGCCGTGCTGGGCATACCGAGGCGGCAGTAGATCTTGCCAGACTCGCCGGCCTCCGAGAAGCAGGGGTTTTGATCGAAATCATGAAGCCGGACGGCACCATGGCGCGTCTGCCAGACCTCGTGGAGTTCGCCAAAAAGCACGAACTGAAGATGACCTCCATCGCTGCACTGATCGCTTGGCGGCGGCGGCAGGAGAAGCTGGTGGAGTGCATGGAAATCGTCGATATGCCGACCGACTACGGCGACTTCAAGCTGCATCTCTACCGCAGTAAGCTGGATGACGTGCATCACGTGGCCCTGGTGCGCGGTGAGATCCGCCCTGACACACCGGTTTTGGTGCGAGTCCATAGCGAGTGCCTGACGGGCGACATCTTTGGCTCCCGTCGCTGTGACTGCGGCAGCCAATTGCACGCCGCCATGCGACGCGTCGAGGAAGATGGCACGGGCGTCATCATCTACATGCGTGGTCACGAAGGGCGCGGCATCGGTCTGCATGGCAAGATCCAGGCATACAAACTGCAGGAGCAGGGACTGGATACTGTAGAGGCCAATCTCAAACTCGGCTTCCCCATGGATCTACGCGACTACGGCATTGGCGCGCAGATCATCTCCGACCTCGGCGTGCGGAAGATCCGTCTGATGACGAACAACCCGCGCAAAGTCGTCGGTCTAGAAGGTCACGACCTAGAAATCATCGAACAAGTCCCCATCCGCCCCGAGGTGAATGAGCACAACGCCAAGTATCTGGAGACCAAAAAAGAGAAGATGGGCCACGTGCTCTGATTGACATTGCCCCTTTTTCCAGTCCTTTCCCACCCCCTTTTCCCATGTCTGAAGTCATCCCCACCCGTCCGCGTCCTTCCCAAGAGCGCTTTTCCATCGCCATCGTGGCGAGCCTCTACAATGCTGAATTCGTGCAAGGCCTCATTGATGCGGCAAGGGACGAGATCCAAGAAGTAGCCCCCAACGCCAGCATCACCGTCTATCGTGTGCCCGGTGCGTTTGAGATCCCCGTCTGCTTGGAGCTTGTACTGCGCAATTCAGCGCCAGACGCCGTCATGGCGCTGGGGGTAATCCTACGCGGCTCCACCGAGCACGCCGATTTGGTGGGTGCCTCCGTGACCGATGCCCTGCAACGCATGGCGATCGACCATTGCGTACCTGTCATTCATGAGGTACTGCTTCTCGACACGGAGGAACAGGCAGAAGAACGCTGTCTGGGAGCCACCATCAACCGCGGCACCGAAGCCGCGCGCGTGGCCGTGAACATGATTAACCTTTTCAGAAAAATGCGCGCCACCTTTGCTGGGGAACCCCAATCCGCCCGCTTGTAACCTTCACGATCACCCATGGGAAAACGACGCGAAGGCCGCGAAGCCGCAGTTCAATACCTTTTTGCCCACGATCTCCACGGGCAACCCAAGCCCGAAGACATGTCCTCCTTTTGGGACGTGCACAACGCACGGCCCGGCGTCCGCCGCTACGCGGAAGAACTGATCCAAGGCGTCCTGGGCGACCTCCCAGAGATCGATCGCCTACTGGAAAATGTGGTGCAGAACTTCCGCATTGAGCGTCTCGCCAGTGTGGATCGCAACATTCTCCGCCTGGCCATCTATGAGTTGCGCCACGTCACCGATGTCCCCACCCCAGTCATTCTGAACGAGGCCATCGAGATCGCCAAGACCTTCGGCGCCGGTGAATCCGGCAGCTTTGTGAATGGTGTCTTGGACCGCCTCACAGCGGAGATCCGCGGACGCACCAAAGCCGCCGCCCCAAGTCCCGCCCCGGCGGCAGACTGATCGCCGCGACCTTTTCTCTCCTCTACCCATGGCAGGATTCTTCAAGAACCTCATCAACTTCATCACCAACAAGGCAGACGTCGATTGGGATGAACTCGAAGCAATGCTCATCGCTGGAGATCTCGGGCCTCGGCTCGCCCTAGAAATCGTCGAAGAATTGCGCGCTCAAGGTAGGAAGCTCAACGGCAACGACATCGTCGCCGTCGCCAAGGAACACATCCGCAGCATCCTGCCCAAGGAAACCAAAGCGCTGAACGTCCAGACAGACAAACCGACCGTACTGCTGATCGTCGGCGTGAACGGCACCGGCAAGACCACTTCCACCGCGAAGCTCGCCCGCTATTTGCATCTCGCCGGGAACCCCGTCACCCTCGCCGCCGCCGACACCTTCCGCGCTGCCGCTGTGGAGCAATTGGAAGTCTGGTCCCAACGACTCAATATCCCGCTGGTAAAAGCACCACAAAACGCCGATCCAGCCTCTGTGTGCTTTGAGGGCTACGAGCGCGCCGCA
>CAZCAL010000075.1:0-1595 GCA_964496625.1 uncultured Verrucomicrobiaceae bacterium
TCAAAACGGTGGTCTTCGGCTCTTGCTCGAGCATCGTTGCGAACACAGCCTCCGCCACAAGCGGTTCGGCCTAGTAGCCGTTGTGGCAGAGCTTTGTGTTCTCATCATCGGTACCGTAGGTTGTCACGTAGTGCTTCCGCATACCGGCGATGAACTTCTTGCAGATGCCGCCGATCTTCTTGCGGGTTTCGACGAGTGTCGCCTCGCTGCCCATGCGTGCCGCCGCAGATGACGATGTGCTGTGCGCGGGTGCCAGGCCGCAAAGGAAGGCAACGGACAAAAGACGATCCGGATCATTGCTCCTGACTCGTGGCCTTCCTTGCGGCGCAAAACTCACTCCATTGGCTAGGCCAGCTTGTAGCAGTCGGCCCACTCGGCGCGTGGGGCCGGGCCGGCGAGACGTGCATTGGCTTCTTCGTTGCCGACGAAGCGCTTTGTCGCTGGGTCGAATTGAAGATCGACGTTCAGATACTCGGCGATGGTGCCTAGATTCAGCACCTGCGTGAGCACGCCGGAGACACTGAAGGGTGACTCGGTGGTGCCGTTGCCCAGACATGCTTGGATAAAGCTTTCCTGGTGGCTGTATTTCGTCGGATGAAGGGCCATCGCCTCCTTGAACTCGACCATCTTCGCACGCGGATAGACGAGCGAATGACGGTCATGGGAGCCTCGTTGGACGAGGTAGTCGCCTTGCTTGCGATGCAGCAGGGAACCGGTGTTGCCAGGGTTCGGGATCGTGATTTTTCCGTCTGGACCTGGATCGCCAAACTTCTCGGCAATCTCGATCTTCGTGTCGCCACCGGCCTTCCAGTGCAGTTCTACGGCAGGCATTCTTTCGCCACGTGCCGGGAACTGGAAAACGATGTCGGAGCTGAGCGGGTAACTGATTTGATTGTAATCCGCCAGTGCGATCGGGGTGATGCGCGTGGGCAGGCCGAGCTTCAGATTGTCGTGTGCGAAGTCGATGATGTGCGCGCCCCAGTCGCCGAACATGCCGCCGCCGTAGAGGTGGAAGCCGCGCCAGTTGAAGGGGTGATACATCTTGCTGAAGGGCTTCACTTCCTGCGGGCCGCACCAGAGATCCCAGTTTAGAGATTCGGGCTTAGGTTCCCCGGGCGGATAGCCCTTCACGAGCGCACGCTCCTCCGCATTCATGAACCACAGCGAAGGCGACTTCCATGCGTCGATCTTCACGATGTCATCGACGATGCCTGCCGCGAGCATCTGCTTGAACTGCTCCGCGCCGGCGGAGGTGTGACCCTGGTTGCCCATCTGCGTGACCACATTGAACTTCTTCTCGGCGCGCATGAGGATTTCCGCTTCTTCAAACGTGTGCGTCAGCGGCTTCTCCACATACACATGTTTGCCGAGCGCCATCGCGCTGATCGCGGCGGTGAAGTGCGTGTGATCTGGTGTGACCACGCTGACGGCGTCGATGTCCTTGCCCATCTTGTCGAGCATCTCGCGGAAGTCGCTGAAGCGCTTCACGTCTGGGAATGCCTTCAGGTTTTTCTCGATGCCTTTGGCCGAGACAAGATCCACATCGGTGAAGGCCACTGGGATGGCGTTGCCTGCCTCGGTCAGGCCTGGGATGA
>CAZCAL010000075.1:1605-10196 GCA_964496625.1 uncultured Verrucomicrobiaceae bacterium
GAGGTTGATGCGGCGGCTTGGCGGCAGCTTGGGATTGTCCGCTGCTCGTGCGCTCGTCAGGTAGGCTGGAAGAAAATTAAAGCTCAACCCCGCCGCGACGCTTTTTTTGACGAAGCTACGGCGAGAAGACGAAGGGGATAGTTCTGTTGTTTTCATGGTGGATTGAATAAGGATTAGTGTTCACGAAGTCATCCGCGGGATTCATCGGCGATGAACCAGTCCGCTCATTCGGAACCAGCTTGGCGCACTTCGTGGCCAAACACCAAAGAGTTTTCGCCTGTTTTGGCCAAAGGCCACACCACCGTCACCACCCCCCACGACCTTCGCGTGTAAAGCCCAGCCAGTGATGCCCTGGGGCAACGTGTTTAAGATCGGCGGGTGCCATCAGATGATCGTGCGGTCGCTGAAAGATTCCAAGATCGGCTGGAAGGAGGATGGACCCGAAGCGCATTACTCGAACCACATTCTGCTCTACGACGTGAGCAATGAGGGCATCCATGGGTCCGAGCAGGAGCAGCTGTGTGGGTGCTACTTACACGCCCCGAATCTCTACATCGGCCCGCCGACGCGTTACTCGTTGAGCTCGACCCGACAGCGTGGGGCAATCGCTCGAACTCTACCGGCTTCCACATCATCCTTAGCCCGCCAGAGCAAATCTCGATCTACGCTAGCGCAGGCCGCCGCTACACACTGCGCACCGACGGATTCATGTCGATTCATGCGAACTATGACGGCGGGGGATGGGCCACCAAACCATTGATCTTCACTGGCAAGAAACTGGTGAGCAACTCCTTGAAGCCGCGTTTGTTCGCGCCGCTGGGTATTGCGAGGTCGGCCTTACAAGGCCATGTCGTCATCGCCGTGCGCCTTGAACATCGCGTTCATCAGGTCGGTAGCCTGCTGGGTTTGAGTTTTGAGCTGAGGATCGGCGGCTTTCACTGGATCGTTTCGTAGCTTCCAGGACTGAAGCAAGGATTGCCACGCAGCCTGGTGCTCAGGTGACAGGTCTGCAACGGCAAGAGCTGAAAGCTTGTCAAGCAATGCCTGGCGGGTGTTGGGAGTGGAGGGCTGCTGGCTGCGCCACTGGAAGACAGCTCGAAGCGCCGAGATAAACGCCTGCTCAGCGAGGTAGGTCTTGGTAGTGGGGCTCAAGACCGTTTCCTTGGGCTTCTTCTTTGGAGGCAGTGGTTTCTCATCTGGTTCGTCTTGGGCCACCGCTTTCGCCTTCGCCTTTCGCGCTTTGTCTTTTTTAGCCTTGGCCTCAGCCGCAGCTTTGCGCTGCCGGTACTCATGCCGAATCACGAGCGTGGTGCCGAGGAGGGCAATCACAACCAAGGTCCAGAGGATGGTTTTTTTGCTGAGCATGATTGGTCGGGTGCTCAAGCGAGGATGGGCTTGATCACAGTGCCGGCGACGTTGGTTAGGCGGTAGTCGCGGCCCTGGAAGCGGTAAGTGAAGCGCTCGTGGTCAATGCCGAGCTGATTTAGCATGGTGGCGTGGAAATCATTGGCGGTGACCTTCCCGTCGACCACATCAAAGCCGTAGTCATCGGTTTCGCCGTAGCTGATGCCGGGCTTGATGCCACCGCCCGCGACCCAGAAAGAAAAAGCATCGCGATGGTGCTCGCGGCCATAGTCGCCCTTACCTGTCGAGACGGCACCTTGGGAATACGGAGTGCGGCCAAACTCGGTGACGAACATGACCAGCGTCTCCTGCAACAGACCGCATTCGTCCAGGTCTTGCAGCAGTGCGGCGGCGGGCTGATCCACGTCGCTCGACACTTTGGTGAAGCGCATGTCCATGCCCATGTGGTGATCCCAGCCGGGGTGGAAAAGCTGAATGAAGCGCACGCCTTTCTCGCAGAGCTTGCGGGCGATCAGACAGTTGCGGGCAAAGCTGCCGGGGCGTTTGACCGACTTGCCGTAGCGCTCCAGCGTGGCTTTGGATTCGTCCGCTAAATTGGTGACTTCCGGCACTGCGGTCTGCATGCGAAAGGCCATCTCCAGTTGCTTAATGCGTGCTGTGATTTCGGCCTCGCCACGCAGGCGCAGCTCTTCTTGCTGCACCTCGATCAACTGATCCACCATTCGCTTGTGCAGTGTGTCGCTCAGGCCTTCAGGGTTGTGTAGGAAAAGCACCGGTTCATTGCCAGGGCGGAAGGGCACGCCTTGATGCTGGCTTGGTAGGAAGCCGCTGTCCCACAGCCGCGACGACAATGGCTGATCTGCACCGCGTTTCGTTACCATGACGATGTAGGCGGGCAGGTTCTCGTTTTCGGAGCCTAGGCCGTAGCGCAGCCAGGCAACCATGGTTGGGCGGCCCGCGAGTTGATGGCCGCTGTTCATGAAGATGAGGGCGGGATCGTGATTCACGGCCTCGGACACCATTCCCTTGAGGAAGCAGATCTTGTCCGCTTGCTTCGCGAGGTACGGGAAGCATTCGCTGATCCAAGCTCCGCTCTTGCCGTACTGCTGGAAGTCGTAACGCGAGCCTTGGACGAGGAACTTGCTCTGGAACTGCGACATGCCGAGCGGTGCACGGCCTTTGAAGACCGAATCGGGTATGGGCTGACCGTGGCGCTGGTTCAGTAGAGGCTTGTGATCGAAGGACTCCAGGTGCGACATGCCGCCGCTCATGAACAGGCAGATCACGCGCTTCGCCTTGGGTGCAAAGTGTGGCAGCGTGGTGCCATCGGCCAGCACGGGGCCAGCGGAAGCGTTGGTGCTGAGCAAGGAAGCCAGGGCTGCGGCCCCCGTGCCGTAGCCCATCTGGCTGAGAAGTTCACGGCGCGTCACACCACGCAGATCAGCGATCTTGCAGCAGGGAAAGGCGGGATGGTTCAAGGGCTGCATGATCGGGTTAGTAGCAGGTGATGAAGGGTTCGACATTAAAGAGCGCCCGCACCATCACCAGGGTGGCGGCGACTTCTTGAGGCGGCAGGTTGGCGGCCTTTGGCGTATCACCCGTGGTGGCGAGGAGCATCTCTACGCCCTCAGCGTCTTCGGCGAATTCGTCGCGGCCAGCTTCAATGATCCTCACCAAGGCGGAGGTTTGGCCTTGCGTCGGCAGCTTGCCTGTCAGGAGGCGGAAGGCATCCTGCACGCGCTGCGCATCCGCTTGGGCGGAGGGATGCTGTGCCACTAGCTTCTCAGACAGCACCCGTGCCGCTTCCAAATAACCAGTGTCGTTCCATACGGCTAGCACTTGCAGCGGCGTCATGGTTGGGGTGCGATTCACCAAACAAAACTCACGGCTCGGTGCGTCGAAGACGGTCATCATCGGCGGTGGGCAGGTGCGGCGCCAGAAGGTGTAAAGACTCCGGCGGTAAAGGTCCGCTCCCTTGTCCCGCACATACTCGTGCTGCGTGGCGGCGTCTTCCCAGAGGCCGTCGGGCTGGTAGGGTTTGACGCTGGGGCCACCGACCTTGGGATTGAGCAGGCCACTGGCGAGAAGGACCGAGTCACGCAACTGCTCGGCGGAGAGACGTCGGCGTGGTCCACGTGCCAGGAATGCATTGCTAGGATCGGCTTCAATTTGGGTCCGATCTGCGGGCAAAGAACTACGGCCAAATGTTTTCGAGAGCGCGATCTCCCGGCACAGCGCCTTCATGTCCCAGCCACGATCCAGGAGGCGACGCGCAAGGTAATCCAGCAGCTCAGGGATGGCGGGCACCTCTCCCTGTACGCCGAAGTCTTGCGGCGTGGAGACCAAGCTCTGGCCGAAAACTTGCATCCATAACCGATTCGCCTGCACACGGGCGGTCAGCGGATTTTTCGCATCCACCATCCACCGCGCCAAGCCCAGCCGGTTTTTCGGACTGCCCTCGGGCATGGGATTCAATGCCGCAGGTGTGCCTG
This sequence comes from uncultured Verrucomicrobiaceae bacterium, assembly GCA_964496625.1. Classification (GTDB taxonomy): domain Bacteria; phylum Verrucomicrobiota; class Verrucomicrobiia; order Verrucomicrobiales; family Verrucomicrobiaceae; genus JACKQF01. The sequence continues at coordinate 5,463 of CAZCAL010000075.1, forward strand.
GCTCCACGGTTGATCCTGGTGATTTGAAGTTACCGCGCTTCAGCATGGGCGTCTGGCGCGCTAGGCCGGGTGTGTCGGCCATGACCATGATGTCCTTCAATCCGATGTTGAATTCGGTCTCGGCCTTTCGCGCCGCAGTCAGTTCGGCATAGGCCTTGATGCCTGCGGAATCGACCTCGCGCACGAACCAGTCAAACCACGGCTCATCGCTGTCTGGCACTGGCTTGCCGCTGAGGACTGTGATCTCTACCGGACTCAATGCGCGATCATAGGCGCGCAGTTCATCGAGCGCGGTGCTATGCAGTCCGGTGTCGTTGTTGCGAAAGCCCAGGATCAAGGTGGGCGGCGCGTCGCTACCATCCGCGACTTGGGCGAGGTCGCGGTCACCCCATTCGACACGGTAGTCGATGTCGCGTTGCAGCGTGTCGCGGATCACACGCGTGGCCACTGGCTGGCCATCGACATAAAGGCGCAGCCCCTCGGCACGGCTGGAGCCATCATACACCATGGCCACATGTCGCCATGCAGGGAAATCAATCGCGTCCACGGCCTGCACACGAATCGCATCGCCAGGGAAGAAGTGCGCCAGCGTAGCCGTCAGTTTGCCATCCAGGAACATCAGTTCATACCCGCGATGCGTGGCATCCAACCCCGCACGGCTGCGATGCAGAATGACGCCCCGCTGCGGTGTCTTCTCCATCTTCATCCAGAACGAGAAGGTGAAGGGCGAAAACTTTCGGTAGTAGCAGAGTTCAGGTGGGAACTCGCACACACCACCCTTGTTTTCATTGAACTCCAGCACTCGACCACGGACGCCTTGGATCTCAGACTTCACCGCCGCGCTGGCGGTGCGGTACGGTGGTGAAAGTGAGATGTGGTAGTCGTGCACCTTGTCGTCCACCGCATCAAAGCTCATGACCATTTCCGGTGGTGGCATCACGGAGGACAGGCGGCCTGTCGCAGCAGGCCACATGCTACCACCACGCATCGGAGGTGCGAACTGCTGGCACCAGTGCAGGAATCGCCCGCCAGCGGTCGTGCGCACCTGTTGCAGGTTCGCCTCAGCGGTAGCGATGGCTTGCTTCAAACGGTTATGCTCCGCTTCCTGCCCAGGCTGGTAGAGATAAGTGCAGGGCGGCGGCGTGCCATTGCAGAACCGGGCGAAGAGGCCGAACTCGTCGCCTTTATCAAAGAATGCCGCCATTTGATAGTAGTCCTTCATCGACAGCGGATCATACTTGTGATCGTGGCACTGGGCACACTCTAGCGTGAGCCCCAGCACCACGGTGGAGGTCACCTGCACGCGGTCGAAGATCTGCATCCAGCGGTTCTCCTCGGGATCAGCACCCGCTTCATTTGTCATCATGCCGAGGCGCTGAAAGCCGGTGGCGATGCGTTGCTCCTGCGTGGCCTGCGGCAGCAAATCACCCGCCATTTGCCAGGTGAGAAACTGATCGTAAGGCAGGTTGTCATTGAACGCTTTGATAATCCAGTCTCGCCACGGCCACATGAAGTTCTCCATGTCCTCATGCCGACCAAAGGTGTCAGCATACCGCGCCGCATCGAGCCAGCCTGCGGCCATGCGCTCGCCATAGGCTGGGCTTGCGAGCAAGCGATCCACCACGTGTTCCTGGGCCTTGGGGCTGTCATCTGCAAGGAAGGCATCCAGCTCTGCAATGGTCGGCACCAAGCCGGTCAGTGCCAGCGTGGCACGGCGGAGCCACTCATGCTTCTCCGCAGCAGGCGCAGCTTTCCAGCCCTTCGCTTGCAGCTTGGCATCCACGATCTCATCAATGCTGTGGGCGGAGGCTTCGGCTGGGGGCACAAAGGCCCAGTGAGTTTCATACGCGGCTCCTTCACTGATCCAGCGGCGCAGCACTTCCTTCTGGGCCGGGGTTAAATCTTGATGCTTCTCCGGCGGCGGCATCACTTCATCCGGGTCGGTGCTCCCCACGCGCAGCAGCACTTCACTTTCATCTGGCTTACCCGGCTTGATCGCCGACGCCGTCGCACCGTCAAAGCTGTCCAGTCGCAGATCACCCTTCCGATTTCGTGCGTCGCTGCCGTGGCAGGAGAAGCACTTCGACGCCAGGATGGGCCGAACCTCGAAGTTATAGGATACCCTTCCCTCCGTTGCCTCAGCGGGCAGTGCTAGCGCGAGGAGTGGAACGAACAGACGGATAAACCGGGGGGGACGAAACCTCATGTTTGGGTTGTCATGCTTTCTTCAAAAATGCTGAATCTGTTCCGTTCAACGCATCGAGGTTTATGCGGCTAGGAATTGCTTCCGAAGTGGCCGAGTCGAGATGGCGCCAGACATGGAGCGGAGGCAGGGGATTGCGGGGAGCTAGAAGTACGAGTTGAGACTATCGAATGACGAATGGGGCGACCCTTGGTGGTATTGAGCCTGTTTTGGGTCGATGGCGGATGTTTGTGAGCGAGGCTCATGACGTATTTCTAACGCTGAAGAGCATAGCTTTCCTGTCCGCAGTGCAACGTCTTTTTTTGGCAGCGGGTGTTGTGGGGCTGAATGCGATCTGTTGCGGCTCAGCCAAGTTCGATCAGCATGAAGGAAGGGCGGCCATTACCGATCAGCACTTTTTTAGGCTTCGAGAGGGGATTCGCTGTGGTGTGCGCTATTCTGTCCAACCGGGGTTACACTACCCCCGGCCCAATGGCAACCGTACGGTGAACGTGGTGCCGATGCCTTCCTGGGACTGAACGCTGATCGTGCCCTGATGAAGTTCCACGCAGTGCTTCACTAAGAGCAGGCCGAGACCGGTGCCGGGGATTTCACCCACATTCGAAGCACGATGGAATGCACCGAAAAGCATGCCCTGATCAGCCACGGGAATGCCGATACCCCGATCTTTGATGGTGACGAGGGCGTCGTCTGATTCCCGCCAAAGTGTGAAGTCCACGGGCACACCCTCTGGGGAATACTTGATGGCATTGGACAAGAGGTTGCCGATGATGTGACGGACTAAAGCCTCGTCCATCTCAGCGTGGCTGAAGTCGCCTTCAAAGGTGAAATGCACAGGGCATCGGTCATGCATCGAGGAACGCCCCTCCTCGACAAGCTTGCCACAAAGGTCCGGCAGATCGAGTGGCAAGGGTCGCCAGTCGATCTTGCCAGCCTCGGCACGCCCCAGCAAGAGCACCTGCTCCATCATTCCGGACATCCGTAGGGTGGCGGAATGTATGTCCTCCAGAAGCTCCTCGTGCTTTTCCTCCGTGATCCGTTCCCGGTAGTGCCGCAGGACCTCGACGGCACTCATGGTGACACCGAGAGGCGTTCGAAACTCGTGCGAGACCAGCGAAACGAATCGAGTTTTCATCTCATTGAGATCGCGTTCCTGGGAGAGGGCTTGCGCGAGTTCATCCTTGGCGGCAGCCAGTTCCGCTGTGCGCTCCGTCACGCGTGTCTCCAAGCTGGCGTTCAATTCTCTGACCAGCTTTCGCGAGCGGCTTAGCATTAGTGCCCAGCCAGCAAGGGTGATCACGATCACGGCGGCGATGGCCAATCCCATCCATAACCGGCGTGTAACCACATCCATTGCGAACCCCAGGGATTGCAGATCCTCTGGCTTGGTCACCCAGAGCCGGATCTCAGGAAAATGCGGAGCGCCCGTCACGATGCCCCGCACTTGGAGAAGGTGATCCTGCTTCAAATGACTCAAGGCACCGCGGGTGGGGGCGTCCAGGAAGGCGACGATCCGATGATCAGAATCTGCCAGTTTCATGGTCGTTCGCCAGCGGCCTGGGGCTACCAGCACATCATCCAGCGACAGCAGGTGCCCTTGAACTTCCACAAGATCATGCACATGATTTCCCGCCACGACGGAGCCGATATCGGAGGACGCAGGAGCCAGCTCTGGACCCGAACGCACCACACGCACGACGCCATAATCGAGATGCACTCCCGGCTCCACACTCCCCGGGATTCCCACCACCTCCAGCACGTCGCCCACGGTGCATTTCGGCATGATGATGGGCGTGGAGAAGCGACCACTTTTGTCCTCATCAATCGGATGAAGCATGTAAAAGGAAAAAGCGCCGCCATCCTCACCCCTTGCATAGAAGACATTCCCAGTGGTGGCTCCGATCAGGGTTCCCGTGAGTTTGACTCGTTCTCTGCTGGGACCCTTTTTGAGCAATGCCCCGACGGTGGTCGCTGGTGCATCCAGAGGATCGGTCACGCCTGTCTTCACCACCGTCAACTGCGCAGGCGATGGGGCCACGAGGGAGAGGAAACGGCTGCCCGGTAGATACGCCCGGTTAATGCCCGTCACACGGACTCGGCCGCCAATCCAGTCGCTCGGGAATGACGCGCGCGGCCAATCGCGGACCAGGACATTGCAGGAACCGACATCGGCCATCAACTGGACTGTCAGCAATGACATCGAGACGCGCACCTGAAGCACGGTGCCTTCCACGCTCACCCATTGGTCGAGGTGCTTGAATTCAGCGACGTCCAGAGCCCTCGCTGGGGTGGCCTCGGGCAATGTTCCTGCTCCGCGCACAGTCAGCTTGGCAAGCTTGACGCAGGTGTGCTTTTTTTCGAAGAAGGGTTCAGAAACAACGGTCCCTTCGACTTCGACCTCTGCCCCAAAATCGGGAGCTAGAGCGCCGCCTGCGACAATCACGGAAACGCAGGATTCCCCGTCATGCAGAGTGAATTCTCCTTGATTGGCCGTGACGTAAGTGACGACTCCGCGCAAAATCACCGATTTC
>CAZCAL010000075.1:10206-14477 GCA_964496625.1 uncultured Verrucomicrobiaceae bacterium
CGGGCATCGAGAGCACTTCCTTCACTTTGGTCAGTGCCGCATCCGCCGCTTGAGCTCGCAAGGGATTTACGCTCGCCGCCGACACCAGCAGAACAAGCGCGAGCCATGGCGAAGAGAGGCAAAACATAAGCAGATTGCGGGGGAAGGGGGGTTAAATCGACCATAGCCTAGTCATCCCACCCCTTATTGGTCAAGAATCGATGACAGAGAGGGCTGCCAATCTTCACGCGCCAATCGACATGCACTTGGCGCTAGAAAGCCCCAGGTGACCTCTGGCGAAAGTGCGGGTAGCCGTCGAAATCATCAGGCTGCCAAAAGGGCGTTCAGGGTGCTTAGGCCGGGTTTGTTGGATCAATCGGTGAGGGAGCGATGTGGCATAGCGAGGGAATTTGTTGCCTTATCAACCTAGCCCCGGCTCTTGTCCCTCTTGCCGCCGATGTTTTTGTTGGTTTTGCACCCTGTCCCTGTTTCTGAACCCGATTCCTCCTACCTCGGCAGCGGCGGCAGGCCGGGAGGAGGCGCGGGCGGGGAAGCCTTGCCCTCGGCATGCGCGGGTGGCAGGAGCTTCTTCACCATCTCGAGGAGATCTCCCAGGGACTTCAGTTCGGGTATGTCCTCGTGCACCTCCGCTTCTTCCCAGGGAGGATCCAGCTTCGCAAGCTCGGCGGTCAGCTTGCGAGATTCGCCAATGAGTTGCCCGTCCGGTCCAATCACCCGCACCCACACACCGCCAAAGCGCTCCTGGCTCCGCGCCGTCTTCTCGGTGGCAGAGATCGCATCCCTGGAGATCCGCACTTTCACTTGCTTCGTCTTCGTTCGCGTCGCGCTGACCCCTTCGGTCTGCACGCGCTCGGATTGACCGGCTGGTAACGACTCCATGAATTGGACGCCTGGACTGATACCCACCGTGCCATCGGGATGGACGACGTAAACCACGTAGGCGACTTTAAGATAAGCTGCATCAAGCGCGCCTGGGTTCGCGATGCTCGCTTCATAGTGCTTGTAACTCGCACGCGTCTCTGTGGGGGGAACAAACGGCAACGACGGGACAGTGGGCGATGGAGTGGCCGCTTCCGCCTTCTTGAACTCCCCACGCTCTCCGATGCCATCACGCTCGGTGACCTGCACGGTGACGTGTTTCACCGCCGTGTTCGTCTTCTGCCACTGCTTCACATACTCCTGGTCCGCTGCGGAGAGTCGTGCGATGGGCCACAACCCCCGCACACTCTGACTCGCGATGACCACGGACCCGCCCCTGACACCCACAAGCTCAGCCTCCACTTGGCGCCCCTGGTCATCAGTGAACTGTCGCGCATGGACCGGGGAAAGCAGTGCCGTCAAGATCACCAGCATGAGGATGACACTTGCAGAAAAAGTGGTCGGAAAAACGTGGACAGCGGCTTGGGGCCAGCCAGAACCCAGAGACTGGCCTCTCTTTTGTGACAGAAGTTTCTGGCTCCCCGCCCGATACGCGGCAAAGAGGGATTGAGGATTGCCCATGAAGCCGGGCAGATCTCCCGCCAGCTCTGCTTCCTCCCCCAATCGAGGGGCTAAGCTTGCTTTTCCATCCAGGATCATCGACTGCGGTGACGTTCGCATGGCCAAAGAGTGGCTGGTCGGCCGGTCTTTTTCAATGGTTTTCATGCCACAGAGTCTCCTTCGCAGGAACTTATAAAAAAGGACACCGAAGAGGGAGAGACCGAGGGTAAACGGGAGAGTCGGCCCCTCATGAATGAGGTATCACGTGCGGATCGGAAATACACCGTTCCATCGCTGCAAAACTCCTCTCCCCCGAGAGGGAAAAACAACATCACCTGCTGGCTGTTAGGAAATTGCTTTTGAGAGAGCCGGGGCGAGCTGTCCTTGGGCGAGGCGTGGGTACTGTGTGTTTGCGGCTGCCCCACTCAGCGGCGGCAGACGACGTCCATGACGTCCTCCAGACCACCAGTGCTCTCTTGCTATTCTGCCTCGTCAGCTGGGATTACAGATTGCAGACCGTTGTCATCGAGGCGGAAGATGTCGCCATGGAGGAAAGTCGGTGCCAGCGGAGGCACGTCAGGCTCAAGGATCAGGCTACAGATTCCATCCAGATGCCATGCTTCGACGAGCATCAAATGCAGTTGCCGGACCAAGGCGGGGTCGATGCCTGAGAAGGGATTCATCAGCACCATCAGTTTCGGGCGCCTCACCCACATCGCCGCCAGTTCGCACTGATGTGCCGTATTTCCCGAGTGCTTGCCTATCGGCACCTCCCGGCAATTCCAGATGCCAAAGCGATCCAGGCCCGTGGCGATCTCAGCCGCACTCGCCCCCCGGGCGTCGCGGGACACTTTTTCGAGAAAGGTCGGCGGGCGGAACTTGTCCAGTAGCCTTCGGTGCCACGGCTCGCGCCAAAGGGTGGACTCGATACCCAACATTCTCCATTGTTCCCGGGTAGTGTTCCGCAACGGGTGCCCCATGAATCGCACCTCACCCGATGTCGGCTCAGCTAGGGCAGAGACAATGGCACCCAACTCCCGCCGCGCCGCCTCATCCTCCGCGACTACCGTATGGACGCCCCGCATCTCCATCTCCCAGGAAATGCTAGGGGTGGACGGGGCCATGGCCGCAAGTCGGACGTTCTTTAGGTACAACACGGCCGACTGCTGCTAGGAATTTGCTTTCGAGAGGGCCGGGTCGAGGGGTCGTTGGGCGCGGCGCGGGAACGGGGTGTGAAGTGGTCTGACATTTTGCGGGTTTGTCATTCAAAAATGCGCGGCCCAAATGTCGCCGGGGTTTGGGGCTGTGGCACAAGGCGAAAAGACGAACACCCCCACATTTGTGACCGCCAATGACTGTGTGCGGGAGCTTGGACAAAATCAAGCACACACTTCCCGCTGCAATTGCGCTCATCTCGCGCAAACCATTCCATCGCCAGAGGATCACCGCTGATCCCAGTTCCGCAACCGCTTCTGCGATGAGCCACCCTCTCGGCACGGACCGGATTGAGCTCTCCCAAGGCGCAGGACCCTTCTGTGGCGTCGAGGTAGTCATCGAGCGCGTCGGAGAAAGTGCCGTGGCAGCAGGCTTCGGTGATTTCGTCCCACGGTGATGGATTCGCGGCGAGGATTGAGGTGAATTTTTGGGGTATGAGATGGCGTTTGCGCGCCTCTATCACCACCAAGCTTTTAGCCCACTAGCACAACAAGGTACACGCTGCCTTCTACCCGCACACGGCCTATTACCAATTCTCGCCGGGCAAGACCTTCCGAATGAGCCTGACTGTCGGCGCGGACCAAGCGCAACGTGGGCATTTGAGGAATCGGCAGTGAATCGAGCAATCCATCTGGATTTTGTTGCCCAATGAAGTCTGCAAGGGAAGTGTAGCCGAGTGTTCTGACGTGGTTTTCCACCAGCGTGTTGCTAGAAAAAACAGATGAAGATGCATCGCCCAAACTCATGCCTTCACAGGTCACCGCAGTTCAATCCTGCTTCAAGTTCAAAAGATAGCGTGAGCCCGAAGCGAAGCCTCGAGGAGTTCGTGCGGAAGCGAATCGGTTAGGTGTGAGGTGTAGGACCAGCGGTTTTGTCAATGCTTGAGCACTGACCGAAAATGACCTTCCCTACGTGGAGAACAGCCATGCCCGACGGGTGCTGGATGTTTACTCTCCCCCACAGGCCAGAGATTTTCCGGTGGTCTTCTGGATGCATGGCGGAGGCTGGCAGGCGGGGGAAAAGTCCAGCGTGGACCACAAGCCCAAGTGGTTCATGGAGCAGGGCTTCCTGTTTGTCTCCACCAACTACCGGTTGCTGCCAGAGGTGGACATGGGCACCCTCATCCGAGACTGCGCCAAGTCCCTAGCTTGGGTGCAGAAGTACATCGCCGCTCATGGTGGCAATCCCCAGCGCATCCTCGTCGGCGGGCACTCAGCCGGTGCCCACCTTGCGGCCGTCCTCTGCACGGATGAGCGTTACCTGACCGAAGCGGGCGGAGATTTCCATGGCCTCATCGGCTGTCTCCCCGTGGACGGAGACACCTACAATGTGCCGGCCATCTTCGAGGTCGCTGAAACTCGGAACCGTGCGCATGGCCTGCCAATGCCGAACTATGGGCATCGCCTCAAGTTTGGAGATGATCCGGCCAAGCATCGGGACTTCTCCGCAGTCACGCACGTGGCCAAAGGCAAAGGCATTCCGCCATTCCTCATCCTGCACGTCTCCGGTCATCCAGACACCACCGCTCAAGCCGTGCACTTTGGCAACGTGCTCAAGTCCGCAGACGTCCCCACCAC
>CAZCAL010000076.1:0-14399 GCA_964496625.1 uncultured Verrucomicrobiaceae bacterium
GTAATGAATCGCTGGGCCGACAAAGACGACGGTATGTTCATGAAAGCTGAGATCAAACAACGGATACTCAGACCGGATTCGCCCTTCCGCTCCGACGAACCAATTCGGAGCCACTCGGTAACTCAGCCCCAGGGCGCCATCAAAGCTGACCTCCTTATTGTACTCCTCCGCCGGCTGCTTCCCCCAAGCCCACTCAACGCCGAGGTTTGCAGCGAGGATCAGTGTGTCATCGAGGAAGTTCTCTTGGAGCAAGACCTCAGGCGAAATCAAAATCTCCTCCTGAGGAAACCCGCCAACGTCGTCAAACCACAGATAGCCAGTCTCCAGGCGGAAGGCGAGGCCCACAGGATCCTTGAAAGGCGTCAGAACACGATACTTCGCGGAAGCCTCAATGCCCCCAAAGCGGTACTGCTGGATGTTCCCTAGCTCTTCATTGTCCTTCACATCAAAGTAGTGTTGGAGGGCATCGATCCCAAGGGTGAGTTTGTCAGTCACCCCGTATTCAATTTCCGTGTCAAGATCCCAGCCGAGGTAGCGGCCAGAGTCTTTGCCCCATCGCAAGGTCATAAACTCATAGAGTTCTGCTCTGCCTGTCGGCAGGGTTTCCGCACCTTTGGTTCGGCCAAAAAGATGCTCATCTGCTCTTGAGGGAGCCGCGACTGTTAGCAGCAAGCAAAGGATGGAGAGACTTAGACAGGTAACTGGCAATTTTGGGATCATCGGAGGGCAAGGGGGTAAAAGTTGGGAGAAAAGGCGCTTTTGTTGCAACTGCGTCTCATTCGCAGTGAGGGATTAACACTTCGCCCCAGTTCTGTCAATTCTCTGTTGCGACAAATTCTCAATAGCGGTCAAAATTTGCCCATTGCTGCTCCGTCCTGCTCCTATTCTTCGCCGACCTGCGCTCTGCTAGACCAACCCCACTGCAAGACTGGCGGGTTACCGTTCGTCAACAGGGGACGCTTTATGCAACTCACCCGACTGCTTCCCCTCCTGTTAACCTTCGGAGCCGCCGCACCAGCCCTCCAGGCTGAAGTCACCAAACCAAACATCATTCTGGTGATGCCAGATGATGTCGGATACGGCGATTACTCCTGCCTCGGTAATCCCATCATCAAGACTCCAGCTGCCGATGCTTTTTGGAAGGAGAGCGTCCGCTTCACGCACTTCCACGTCAGCCCGACGTGCTCACCGACACGATCCGCGATCATGACGGGTCGCCATGAGTTTGGCAATGGTGTCACGCACACGATCCTGGAGCGCGAGCGCATGACACTGGACGCGACGACCCTTCCCCAGGTCCTGAAGACCGTCGGTTACACTTCTGGGATTTTCGGAAAATGGCATCTCGGCGATGAAGATGCGTACCAGCCGGGGGCTCGTGGTTTTGATGAGGTCTACATCCATGGCGCTGGCGGCATCGGCCAGACCTATCCTGGCTCTTGCGGTGATGCGCCGGGCAACATGTACTTTGACCCCGCCATCCGGCACAACGGCGTCTTTGAAAAAACCAAGGGCTACTGCACTGACCTATTTTTTGGCCAAGCGACGAAGTGGATGGAAACTCAGATCAAGGCCGGCAAACCCTTCTTCACCTACCTGCCCCTAAATGCCGCACACGGACCCTTGCAGGTCTCCGACGAATATTTCAATCGGCACAAAGGCCAAGTGCCTGACGATGTTGCGAAATTTTATGGCATGATCGAGAACCTTGACGAGAACTTTGGCCGACTGCTAGGAAAGCTGAAGGAATGGGGCATCGAGGAGAACACCGTGGTCATCTTCATGACAGATAACGGCTCCGCCACTGGATGGCGCACCTTCAATGCCGGGATGCGCGGCGGCAAAGGTCAGCCCTATCAAGGCGGCCATCGGGTCCCTTCCTTTTGGCGCTGGCCAGCAGCATTCAAGGGTGGTGTCGATTGTGATTTGCTCAGCGGCCACAAGGATATCTTGCCCACGTTGATGGAAATGACGGGGGCCGCGACGACACCAGAACTGAAGGCGCAGATCGAGGGACGCAGCCTCTTGCCACAACTCAAGGATCCCAGCACCCCGGCACCGCCGCGCTACTGGATCACCCATGTGGGTCGCTGGAATGACGGGGAAAGAGAAGGCGGCAAGTTCCGCCAGTGCGCGATCCAGGACCAACGCTACACGCTCGTGAATAACAGTGAACTCTACGATCTGGACAATGATCCAGGCGAGACCAAGAACCTCATCGAACTGAAGCCAGAGATCGTCGCCGCCATGCGGACAGCTTATGATCAATGGTGGGAGAAGGTACTGCCAATGATGGTCAACGAGGGTGCCATGGGACCCAAGATCAACCCCTTCAAAGCAGCCTTCTGGGAACAGTTTGGCGGCGGACCCACTCCTGAACTGCTGAAGCAAATGGATCCCGAAGGCAAAAAAACCTTTGGAAGAGGCACCAAGGGCAAAGGCAAAGGGAAGGGTAAAAAAGGGGCGAAACCTCTCCCTTAGATCAACCAAACACTTTCACACGATGAACCAGCCACCCTTCTCCCGCCGTCGATTCATTCAGGCCACAGCCGCCACCGCACTCGCTGCAAAACCTCTGATACGCGGAGCCGCCACGGAGGCCCACCAAGCCACCGGCACCCGCGTCGGCGAGGTAACCGACACGTCCGCAATCGTCTGGACGAGGCTGACGAAGCACCCGCGGCGGAACAACGACGGCGTGCTCTTTAAGGGCAAAGGCAACCGCAAGAAAGACCCCGCCGTGACGATCCCGGTGGAGCAAATCGAGGGTGCCTGCCCTGGAATGGCGGGCAGCGTGCGGCTCCGCTACGGTCTGCGGGAAGATCTCAGCGATGCGATCGAATCGCCATGGGTGGAGGTGACCGAGGCGTCCGATTTCATCCATCACTTCGATTTGAAGGGCTTAAAGCCTGACTCAACCTACTACTATGCCAGCCAGACGCGCGCTGCGGACAGCACAGAACACGCTGAATCTCGTGGAAAATTCTTCACCGCCCCAGAGCCGGGCACACCCAGCGAACTCCACTTCTGTGTGATGACTTGCCAGGGTTATCCTGATCGCGATCACGAGGACGGCCACCCGATCTATCCATCCATGCTGGCCTTGGAGCCAAAGTTTGTGACGATGACCGGCGACCTCGTCTATTACGATAGCAACGCGCCAAGAGCCGTGAGTCCCGCCTTAGCTCGTCTGCATTGGGAGCGCATGTTCAGCCTGCCACGCATCGTCGAGATGATGCGCAACGCAGGCAGCTACTGGCTGAAGGACGATCATGACACAGTCGATAACGATTGTTATCCCGGCATGAAAGCTGGCGAGCTTAGCTTTGCGGAAGGCATCGAGATCTTCCACCAACAGGCACCGCTCGGCAAAGAAGCCTACCGCACCTTCCGCTGGGGGCGCGACCTCCAGATCTGGTTCACCGAAGGCCGCGATTACCGATCCCCGAACAACATGCCCGATGGTCCAGACAAAACCCTCTGGGGTGCCGAACAAAAGGCCTGGTTCAAGAAGACCGTGAAGGAAAGTGACGCGACCTGGAAGCTCCTCATCAGCCCCACGCCTTTGGTTGGGCCAGATCGCGATAACAAGCACGACAACCACTCCAACGATAACTTTGCGCACGAAGGGAATGAACTGCGGGAGTGGATCAAAGAGAACGTCCCCGACAACTTCTTCGTCGTCTGTGGGGATCGTCACTGGCAGTATCACTCCGTGCACCCGACCACCGGCGTCCAAGAATTCAGCGTCGGTGCCGCGAGCGATTCCCACGCAGGCGGCACCCCTGGCGAGGACAAACGCATTCATCGCTTCCATCGCGTCAAAGGCGGATTCCTCAACGTCACACTGAAACGTAAAGACAAGGAAAGCGAGATTGCCTTCCAACTCCGCAGCGTGGACGGCGAGGTCGGGTATGAGGCGAAATTCAGCCGGGCCGTAGGCTAAAGCACAGCCTCCCGAGCCGCAGGCTCCTTGGACTGCGCGCAGCCCTGCTGCCGCTTTCTGGAGGCAGCCCTGCTGCCGGGACGTGGACTTGCCGCTTGCCACCACCAAACCGCTACCGCGTTGGCGGAGCCGTTCGGCGTGGTGAAATCCCAAAGACTATGCGCCAGCAGGGCTGGCTGGGTAAAGCGGCAGCAGGGCTGACGCACATGCTGCTCCTTACCGGTTGAGAAAAATCTCGCTATGGACGACTTCGCTCAACAGCGTGTGGAGCCCGTTCCCTTTGGCACTCAGATCGCTGACAATGCGATTCACTTCAGGCCGGTCTAGCGCCTCCATCCGGCGACCCGTGGCATAGGTCAGCAGGCGCTCCGTCAGCATCCTCGCAAACAGCGTCTTCCGCTGCAGTAGCAACTTCTTGAAATCGACGATGTCTTTGAAGGCTTCTCCGGTGGGCAGTTCTCCAGATGGGTCAATCTCTGGACCTTGCTTCTTGCCGAGACGATAGCGCGTCCGCCAGGCCCCGATCGGATCAAAATTCTCCAACGCAAACCCAGGAGGATCGATCTTTTGATGGCAGCCAAAGCAAGTCGCAGATTCCCGATGCTTCGTGATGATTTCCCGGATGGATTTCGCACCGCGCACATCAGGATCGATGGGTGGGACGTTGTCTGGCGGGGGCGGTGGTGGGGTCCCAAAGACGTTTTGCAACAACCAGACACCACGGATCACAGGCGAAGTCTCGATGCCATTCGCAGAGACCGTCAGCACACTCCCCATACCCAGCAGCCCACCGCGCCGACGGTCCTGAAGGCTGACTTTTTGAAATTCATGCGCACGCTGTGGATCGATCTTCACGGGCAGTTGGTAGAGTTCCGCCAAAGGCTTGTTCACAAAGGCGTAATCGCAATCTAGGAAGTCCGTCACGGGTCCATCCGCATCGATCAGATGACGCATGAAGAGTTGGGTCTCCCGCTTCATCGCGTTTTGCAGATCCTTGGCATAATAGAGGTCGAAGGCGTCGCGATCCGGCGGCATATCACCCAATGCGCGCAGGTTCAGCCAGCTATCCAGGAATGCCTTGATGAAGACTTCTGAACGGGGACTCTTCAGCAGCCGATCCATCTGCGCCTGTAGCACTTTAGGCTGCAAAAGTTTACCGCGATCCGCAGCGGCACGCAGTTCGTCGTCTGGCGTGGTTGACCACAAAAAGTAGGAAAGCCTTGCTGCCAGATCATGGGCATCGAGCTGCGGCTTATCTTTACCGCGCCCAGGTTCGTCGAGGTAGAGGAACGCTGGCGAACAGAGCACCGCTTTGATCGCATCCTGCACGGCCTGTCGCGGAGTCCTGCCCTCCGCCTGCCGAGCCTCCACCACTTTCATCAGTCGATCCACTTCCGGCTTTGTCGCAGGTCGGCGATAGGCGCGGCTGGCAAAGGACTGCAAAACATCGCGACTGTGCTCTGGCTGAAACCCAGCATCACCAAAGACCTGACGTTGCCCCTGGGGTGGCCACTGATCAAAGATGGGGCCGCGAATGCTTACCTCGTGAATGCGAATGTGCGGCATCTTTCCGTGCGCCAGCACGATACGACGCGCCTCGACGATGCCCCCGGTATAGGGATCGCTCTTTGGCCACTGATCATCGTAGGTTCGGGCGATTTTTTGGAAGGCCTGACGGCAGTTTTCCATCCCGTTGGGAAAGATGAAACGCGGCGTCTGCCCCTTCTCCAGCCACACCGTCATCGTGTACCATTCAGGTTCGCCATCACGCAAGGTCACTTCGGCCAACTGCGGTTCGATGGGCTGCGGATGATGCAGCGTGCCGATCCTCCGATCTCCTGGCACGATGCCGAGTCGGAAGGGCTCCTCAGGATCCATCTTGAAGATGTTCACGTCATACGGGTGATGACGATTCATTGAATGCGCCAGCACCTTGATCTCATAGAGACCGTCGTCGGGCACACCATCCTTGAAGTCCTCAATGGCGGCATACCCACCTTCGTGATTGACCGTGTTTGGCACCTCATAGACGCAGAGGTAGCGGAAGTTATAAACGCGCTTATGGGAGTAACTCAGCTCCTGCCCTTGTTGGAAGTTTTTATCAAAATGCCAGCTCTGTTCTTCCGGCTTTTCCACCACTCCTAATGCCTTCTCAACGATCTGATCCGCAGCACCGAGATACTGCTCCAAAAGATAACCGCTAGTCACCAGCGCATCACCCACCGTATCGATGTGATCTGCTGTTTGATCCCTCGGAAACTGCGCGGTGGGATCAAAGGTCTGCATGTTCATGGCAAACAAATCGCCAATCGTATTCAGGTATTCGCGACGATTCAATCTGCGCAGCACCGTCTGCGCACCTGTGGATTGCAGGGATTGACGGGCATCAGAAACCATGGTCGTCAGCGCATCGACCATCTGGGTGCGCTCTGCGATGGAAGGCTGCCGGGCCTTTTTCGGTGGCATATCGCCGAGCGTCAGTTGATCGATGATGTCCTGCGCATCAATGACGGCCGCACGTTCGTTGACAGGGAACGTCAGCTCGTCAAAACGACGATCTCCTTTCTGCTTCTCGGCGCCGTGACACTCCGTGCAGTAGTTTTTCAAAAAGGCCTGCGGCTCCGCAGCATGGCCAATTTCCGCAGACAGCGCCAAGGCGCAAAACAAGAGGCGTTTCATACCAAAGCTCACGCAAGACCACCGAGAGTGCCTGTGCTGATACCGAACTTGTCGGTCTCCACTCCAAAGCGTTGCAAAATGCTAAGATACAGATTGCACAGCGGACGACGTCCCAGACCAGTCGTCGGCATCGCACGATATTCCCCATGCTTGAACCCGCCACCAGCGAGGATCACCGGCAGGTTGAGATTGGTGTGCGCATTCGCATTCGCCATGCCACTACCAAAGAGCACCATCGTATGATCCAACAGCGTGCCATCTCCATCCGGGATGGACTTCAGCTTGCTGATGAAGCGCGCGAACTGCTGCGTCTGATATTCCTCCAGCTTTAGCAGGGAGGCGATGTTCTCCGGCAATTGCCCGTGATGGGAGAGCGCGTGGTAGTCTTTGCTAATGCCAAAGTAGCGCGATTCAAAACCACCACCAATCTCCAGCGTCGCGATGCGTGTCGAGTCTGTCTGAATCGCCAGCGCGATCAGATCGTAGAGCAGTGGCAGATCATCGACCATGTTCTTGTTGATTGGCTCCTGCAGCGGTGGCTTCGGCTTTGGCACCTCCGACCATTGCTTGCGAAGGGCGAGCTGCCGTTCCACATCGCGCACAGAGGTAAAGTATTCGTCCAACTTCTCGCGATCCGACGGATTGAGTCGGCTCTGCAGCGATTGAGCGTCGCCCTGCACCGCATCCAGAATTGACCCCGTCAGCTTGAATCCATCCTTCACCCGCGCCAGGTCGCCCGAAGATTCATTGACAAAGAGGCGCCGGAAAAGCTCGCGAGGCCCAGGGATCGGGGGAACCCGCGTGCCGCTGCGCGTCCAGCACATTTGGCAACCACCGTGGATGCCAACCTCAGAGCCAACTGTCAGCGAGGGGAACCGCGTCGCCCCACCCACAGTCTCAGCGGCGCGCTGGTCGAGACTGATATTGCCCTCCGGCATCCCTTTGGCGTCCATGGACAGCACCCCACTGAGGAAGGAATGCACCGCAAAATGGCCGCCTTTCACTCCGTGATCGAGCCCTGAAAAAAGCGTGAAGTCTTTGCGAATCGGCTCCAGCGGCTTCATTAGGCGAGGCATGTCGTAGTCAGCCCCAGCGTTCTTTGGGAAAAACTCCGGCTGATAAAATCCCAGAAGATTACCAATCGCCACCAGACGGGTCGGTGCCGCCGCTGCACTCCCAGCGGACGCAACCGCACTGCTGGCCCCTAGAACTTTGTGAGACAGAGATTCCAGCCAAGGCAAGGCCAAGGTCACCCCCGCAGAGCGCAGGAAAAAACGGCGATTGATGGAAGAAGAATGGGGCGCAGACATAATCAGTTAGCAGTGTGAACGAACCGGCCCACCCTGGGTTATCGGGAATCCATCTCCCTCAATCCCTTGCCGAACGGAACTTGCGATCTGCTTCAGCGATGGGTTGGTCGTTGATGCTGGCGTAGCGTTTGGCCATGTAGCCGTTTTCGTCGAACTCCCAGTTCTCATTGCCGTGGCTGCGGAACCATTGACCGGATTCGTCATGCCATTCGTATTCGAAGCGCACGGCGATGCGATTGCCGGTGAAGGCCCAAAGAGTCTTCTTCAGGCGGTAGTCCGTCTCTTTGGCCCACTTGCGCGTCAGGAACTCCACGACCTCAGCGCGACCGTTGAGAAATTCGTCGCGGTTACGCCATTCCGTGTCTTCGGTGTAGGCCAGCGAGACGCGCTGGGGATCGCGGCTATTCCAGGCGTCCTCAGCGGCTTGCACTTTCTGGCGTGCGGTTTCTTCGGTGAATGGAGGCAGGGGCGGGCGTGGATTCATGCCCTTCATCGAAACATTAAGACGGGAATTTGGCAAGAACTGACCATGGTCGTGGTGGTGCTGCCGAGGATAAACTGCCGGATCGGGCTATGGCCATAAGCCCCCATGACGAGGAGATCAATGTTCTGATCCTGCACCGCCTTTGCAATCACTTCGTCGGCTGTGCCGCTGACGGCAGCTGCGGTCACGTCATAACCCGCGGTGCGCAGTTTGGCGGCGGTCTCTGCAAGGTAGTATCGTGCCGTATCGTCGATCTTTCCTGCGCGTAGCAGGTGACAATGAAGCCCTTTAAGAAGTGGGTTGCTCAGAACAAAATCAATGGCCTTCAAGACGCTGGGGCCGCCGTCGTAAGCGATGAGAAAGCGCTCCACCGGCTTGAAGGCTCGCGCTGCGACAAGCACCGGACGGACGCTGCTGCGGATGACGCGCTCCAGCTGTCTGCCGAGGTGACCTTTGGCGAAATCGCAGTGTTCGCCACGTTTACCGATGACGACAAGATTTGCGTCGGGCTCCAGTTCCTCCAGCGTTTCAACCAGGGTGCCGTGGCGCTGCATGGTATCAAGCTGAGACACCCCTGCCGCCTTGAGTTGCTTGGTAGCGTCCTCCAAAATTGCATCGCCTTTCAGTCGAGCTACACGCGCCTGTGCCTCTTCAAGTTTGACCAATTCCATCGTCAGTTCGGCACTAGCATCAAAGCCGATGGCACCGGTAAGGTCGCCTCCCATGGCACGCTCGCGATGGGCATCGAGGACGTGTAATACGCGGATCCCGCTGCTCATGCGTAAGGCGGCCCAGGCACTGTATTGATACACGCTTGGCGCATAGATCGATCCGTCGGTGCAAGTAAGAACGTGAGTCATGGCGATTGGATTGAGGGTTACCATCAATGGGCAAGGAGGCGCTCCAAGGCTTCGGGTTTGTCATGCATGCCGAGCCGATCCACCAGGGTGGCGCTGGCTTCGTTGAGGCCGAGGATTTTGACTTCCGCACCTTCGCGGCGGAACTTCAGCACGACTTTGTCTAATGAGGCGACAGCGGTCAAATCCCAGAAGTGGGCATGTGTCACATCGATGCATACATTCGCCACGACTTCTTTGAAATCGAACGCCCTCACAAAGGCATCTGCGGAGGCAAAGAAGAGCTGACCAGTGACGGTGTAGGTGCGGCCATCCGGCTCTGCCTGACTTGTGACGCGCAGCACTTGCGAGACCTTGCGAGCAAAAAACAAGGCACTGAGAAGCACGCCCACTCCCACGCCGATGGCGAGATTATGCGTGAAGACCACCACTAGCACGGTGGAGACCATTACGATGCTGGATGACCTGGGGTGCAGGCGGAAGTTCTTGAACGAGGCCCAAGAAAACGTGCCAATCGAGACCATGATCATCACCGCCACGAGCGCTGGCATCGGGATCTGCTTCACCCAGGGGCCGAGAACGACGAGAAGGATCAGCAAAAACACGCCAGCAACGAAGGTGGAGAGCCGTCCGCGTCCACCAGACTTCACATTGATCACGGACTGGCCGATCATCGCGCAACCCGCCATGCCACCAAAGAGGCCTGCCACAAGGTTGGCGATCCCTTGGCCTCCGCACTCTCGGTTTTTATCGCTAGGCGTATCCGTCATTTCATCGACGATCTGCGCCGTCATAAGGGACTCCAGCAACCCTACAGCGGCCAGTCCTGTGGAGTAGGGCAGCACGATCCAGAGCGTCTCCAGTGTCCAGGGAACCTGTGGCCAAAGGAAGATTGGTAGCGAGTCGGGTAGAGCTCCGAGATCACCGACGCGGCGGACATCCAGTTTAAAAACGATGGCGATGACGGTCATCACGATGATGGCAACAAGCGGCGATGGCACGGCCTTGGTGAGGCGAGGGAAGAGATAGATGATCGCCAGCGCGCCGACCACCATCGCATACATGGCCAGTCCAGCGCCCTTAAACTCCGGCAACTGGGCCATAAAGATGAGGATGGCCAGTGCGTTCACAAAGCCTGTCATCACGGACTTTGAGACAAAGCGCATCACATCGCCAATGCGGATGAGCCCGGCGATGATCTGGAAGACACCCGTCAGCAGCGTGGCAACCAGCAGATAGTGGAGGCCGTGTTCTTTCACCAGTGTGACCATCAGCAGGGCCATCGCGCCGGTGGCGGCGGAAATCATGCCGGGGCGTCCACCAAAGATGGCGGTAACGACGGCGATGCAGAAGGATGCATACAGACCGACCTTGGGATCAACCCCAGCAATGATGGAGAAGGCGATGGCTTCCGGAATAAGCGCGAGCGCCACAACGGTGCCTGCGAGCAGATCAGCGCGGACATTGCCGAACCATTCTTGGGAGAGATTTTTGGAAAACACGAAGACGCGAATAAGATGAGGATGAATTGCAAAAGCGTCTCCGCGCAACCGCTGGCATTCAGCCAGTGCAACAAGCCCGTGTGCCATCCTGAAGCGGCGGCACCAACCTCATGAAGAGACAGGAGACGAGTTTCCCTTGGTTGCATTTGCGATGCATCGCAAACCTTTTCTGTGGAACACACTCCGCAGCAAGACGGGGGTATCAACCACGTTCCCAAGCCATGCCAAAGCTTCGCTTCTGTGTTCTCAATCTTTTCGTGGGGTGTCTCATGTCGTTGCCTGCAGTTGCGGCATCACGCCCGAACATCCTTCTTCTTCTGCCTGACCAAATGCGCGCTAGTGCCATGGCCTGCGATGGCAATGTGGATGTGAAGACGCCAAACATTGATCGCCTAGCAGCAGAAGGCATTCGCTTTCGCCGCACCTATGCCAATGTGCCAGTCTGCTGCCCTGCGCGATCCATCCTGCTGACAGGAACCTACCCAAACATCAATGGCATGGTGGCCAATGATCTGAGATTGCGTGAAGAACGAGTGACGATTGCTGAGCTTTTCCAAGACGCAGGATACCGCACTGGCTTTGTCGGAAAGTGGCACCTCGACGGCGGCCCACGTGATCCAGGATTCGTGCCACCGGGTCCGCGTCGTCAAGGATTTGAGTTTTGGGCTGCCTACGAATGTCATCACAAACACTTCGAGCCTGATTACTTTCGCGACACACCGGAAAAGATCACCATTCAGAAGTTCGAACCCATCGCCTCCTGTGATTTTGCCATTGAGTTTCTGCATTCGCAGCCCGCAGACAAGCCCTTCTTTCTGACCGTCCAGATGGGTCCGCCGCATGATCCTTATGGCGCACCGCCAGAATACACGAACCTCTATGATCCTGAAAAGCTGACCACCAACGCGAGCTGGCAGGCTGGCAGCGAGACGCGCCCTGTGCCAAAAGCAGGCTTGCGGCGTGGCCCTCTAGCCAACCGCTTTGTCCCGCTGGGTGGTAAGGACGAGATTGCCGCGTATTATGCCGCGATCACCGCCATCGATGATCAGGTCGGCAGATTGCTCACCGTGCTGAAAGAATCGGGAGCCGACGAAAACACGATCATCCTCTTTACCTCTGATCATGGTGATATGCTGGGCGATCACGGCCTGCGGCGAAAGCGCAAGCCTTATGACGAATCGGCGCGTGTGCCCGGCATCATCCGCTGGCCAGCGCAGGTGCCCAAAGGACAAGTCGTGGACACTCTGTTCAGTCACATCGACATGGCCCCAACACTGCTATCGCTCGCAGGAATGAAGGTGCCGGAGGAAATGCAGGGAGCAGACCTTTCCCGCGTTGCGAAGGGTGAAACGAAGGAAGGTCCCGAAGCAGTGCTTCTCCAGATCTTTGTGCCATTCACGCCAGATGGAATCACGACTCCATGGCGCGGCATCATCACGGCGGATCACACTTATGCCCGTTATGAGAACGAGCCCTGGCTGCTCTTCGATGACAAGGCAGATCCAAACCAGATGAAGAACTTGGCCGCAGATCCTGCATCGGAGGAGTTGCGGAACAAGCTGGATACTCAGTTGGCGGCTTTAATGAAAAAGAACGGCGATGCCTGGAGCTTAAATTCCAGTGAACCCGTCGAAGAGGGTGCCCGCCTCTACAAACACGCCACCTTTTACACGCTCCAGGAGTATCGCGACTGGGTCAAAGCCCACCCTGGACAAGCCGACTAATCCCCATGAAACCTCTCGCTCTGCTTCTCTCGTTTCTTGCGCTTTCACCCCTGGCGCAGGCTGCCCAGCCGAACATTCTTTGGTTCGTTGTCGATGACATGTCGGCACACTTCTCCTGCTATGGCGAGAGCTTGGTGCAAACACCCGCCGTCGATAAACTGGCCGCCGAAGGCACGCGATTCACGCGTGCTTATGTCACCGCACCTGTATGTTCAACCTGCCGATCCGCCCTGATCACAGGCATGTATCAGACCACGATCGGCGCGAACAATCATCGCAGTGGACGCGGCGAGCTTAAGATTCATCTGCCCGAAGGCGTGACTCCGCTGCCAGTGCTTTTTCAAAAAGCTGGCTACTACACCTGCATCGGCAGTGGTTTGGCAGACCTCGATTATCGAGGTCTTCCGTTTGGCAAAGCGAAAGGAAAGAAAGGCGGCAAGGCGAACAAAGGGAGGCTTGGCAAGACCGACTATAACTTTGAGTGGGACCCCGCGATGTACGACAGCTTTGATTGGGCTGGCCGAGCCAAGGACCAACCATTCTTTATGCAGGTACAGCTTCATGGTGGAAAGCTCCGCGCAGACACCGTGGAGGCAAATCGGGCGCTAGCGGAACGCGCCCGAGTGGAGCTCGGCAGCGCCACGGATCCACAGAAGGTGACACTGCCGCCCTACTATCCGCGGGATCCCGTGCTGCTGGAGGACTGGGCAGCCTACTTGGATAGCGTGCGGCTCACTGACTTGCATGTGGGCCGTGTGATTGAGCGCTTGCAGAAGGAGGGACTGATGGAAAACACCCTGATCATCTTCATGACGGACCACGGGATCAGCCATGCGCGAGGCAAACAGTTTCTCTACGATGAAGGGACCCGCATCCCCTTCGTGGTGCGTGGTCCAGGGATCGATAGAGGAGCCGTGCGAAATGACCTGATCGAGCAGATTGACATGGGCGCGATCTCCCTCGCAGCAGCCGGCATTCCCATCCCGTCGGTGATGCAGGGTCGAGACGTTTTTGCCAAAGGCTACCAACCACGCGAAGCAGTGTATGCGGCGCGGGATCGCTGTGACGAAACGGTGGAACGCATCCGCAGCGTGCGCACGGATCGATTTCTCTACATCCGCAATTTTCACCCGCTGCGTCCTGCGCTGCAACCCAATGCCTACAAGGATCACAAGGCCATCGTGCAGGCGTTGCGTGCACAGCATGAAGCAGGGACATTGCCATCGGTTTCAGAAGACCTCCTCTTTAGCCCAACACGGCAAGCGGAGGAACTCTACGAGTATGTGAATGATCGCTGGCAACTCACCAACCTCGCCTCAAATCCTGACTACCTGCGCCAGTTGGAAGCGCATCGAGCCATGCTGGACAAGTGGATGGTGGATACCCGCGACCCAGGCCCCGAATCAGAGGCGATGTATGACAGCGACATGAAGGAATACCTGAAAAAGGAGAACCCAGAAGTCGTGAAAAACATCCAACTGATGAAGCAGTGGGCGCGCGAAGGGAAGTGATTCCCTTTCTTACCTGCTGCGACCAGCGGCGATGAGGGCATCCAGCCGTTCGCTCAGTTCTTTGAGCTTCCCAGGATTCGCTGCACCGACGTTGTTATTTTCACCCGCATCATCCGGTAGAAAATAAAGGCTGTTGGCGGCGCTAGATTCCTGATGTTTGGTCAGTGACACGGTAGCCTGCGATTTGGTTTTGACCTTGCGACGCACCAACTTCCAATCCCCGACGCGCAGCCCAAAATTGCCGCTGCCACCATTATCTTGCTGGAGCAACTGATCGCGTCCTTTCGCGCCAGATTCGCCTAGCAACGCAGGCAAGAGGTTGAGGCTATCGAGGCAGGCATTGTCAGGAATCGTGGCCCCTGTGAGGGTCGCCATGCTGGCAGCCA
>CAZCAL010000077.1:0-8743 GCA_964496625.1 uncultured Verrucomicrobiaceae bacterium
CGCGTGTGGTGGAGGCAGCCTTTGCGGCAGGTCGCCCGGTGGTGACCATGTCCACGGAGTTTCATGTAACGGTGGGTTCCTACTACTGCGAACAGGGAATTTTGTCCGAAGCCGAAGGCGACCAACCTGGTTCGCTGGCAGCACTGTCTGAAGAAGCGCAGAGCATGGGTTTCCGCCCGCTCGTCTACGGAAACATTAAGGGCTTCCTGAACCACACCCCCCACCCAGAGGAAATGGAATACTGGGCGAACAAGAATGGTATCAGCATCGCCCAGACCACCAGCTTTACCGACGGAACCAAAATCCAAATGGAGCAGGCGCTGGTGGCTAACGGTCTCGGGGCCACGCTGGCCTGCCGCGGAATGCTCGGCGAAGGAGGGCAACCATTGGATATCGTGGGCGCCGCGCTGGGTCGCCGTGCGAAGCGCATGGGCCGCCCGTTGAGTGACTACACACTCAACCGGGAACTGCCCGCAGGTGTCTTTATCGTGGCAGAGCATACCTTTGAAAAGCCAGAGGTGCTGCGCTACTTCAAATTGGGCGATGGTCCCTTCTTCACACTGACCCGCCCCTACCATCTCTGTCACCTGGAGATGCTTCGCACGATTCACCGGGTGGCCTGCGGTGGAAGCCCGTTGCTCAACAACTCCCCTGACCCGACCGTGACCGTGGTCGCAATTGCGAAGCGAGACATCGCCGCAGGCACTCCGATCGATAAGGCACCTGGGAGCTTTGAACTCCGCGGCGAGGCAGCCCTCATTGAAAGCGAACCCAATGCGGTGCCCCTTGGTCTCATCGAAAACGCACGAATCGCACGTCCGGTGGAACGCGGCCATACGCTGACCTGGGATGACGTAGAGCTTCCTGACTCAGAGGCCCTGACGGCCGCTAAAGAATTGCACCGACGCAGCACCTCTCCCGATGGCGATCAGAATCTCCTCCAGTCGTGCATCCAATACGGCGCTGCTGGGCTGGCCCACGCGGTGATGTTTGCCTCAGAAACCGTGCAGGCGATCCTCTCCGCCGCTTGATTGCAACAAGAACACAGTCCAGGATGGGCGGCTTATGATCCAAGGAAAACGAGTCGCCGTCGTCATGCCGGCTTATTACGCCGAAAAAACGGTCGCCAAAACCGTAGCAGAAATCGACCGCAGCATCGCGGATGACGTCATCTTGGTGGATGACTGCTCCAAGGATCGCACCTCGGAGATTGCACGATCACTCGGCATCACGGTGAAGGTGAACGAGACCAATCAAAATTACGGCGGCAATGTGAAGCGCTGCCTCCAGGCGGGTCTCGATGCGGGCGCGGACATCGTTGTTCTTCTCCACCCAGATTACCAGTACACGCCGAGGCTCGTCCCGACGATGTCGGCGATCTTGGCCACTGGTTTCTACGATCTTTGTCTCGCCTCCCGCACCTCCGGCGTCGGCGCATTGACCGGCGGTATGCCAGTCTGGCGCTATCTAGCGAACTGGGGCCTAAGCAATGCGATGGACTTCGCCCTGGGCACCTATCACACGGAGTATCACACTGGCTACCGTGCCTATTCGAAGCGCTTGCTAGAGAAAGTGGACTTCCACTCCCTGCGCAACGACTTCATCTTTGACAACCAACTCCTCGTCGCTGCCCTACAGGCACGCTTTCGCACGTGCGAGGTCACCTGCCCGACGGTGTATGAGGAAGACAGTAGTTCCATCCCCTTTTCCAAAGCTGCCCGTTATGGCCTCCAATGCTTAAAGCTCTCTGCGGAGCATTTGATGTGGAGAGTCAGGAATCCAGGCTCCCGCCGCACGACGGCATCGATGAGTGATCCCTCTGCATGAAGCGCCTGATCACCCACCTCCAAAGCAGTGCGGACCCAGCGAGGCGTCGCCAAGCTTGGGGATTCGTGATCGCTCTGAGTATCGTCGCGGTGGGACTGGCTGTGTTTTTGTGGGAGTATGGCAACAACTGGACGCACGCCGCAGAGAAGCTAGCAGCCAAAGGCTTAAAGCCGCGCATTGAGGCACCTTCGCAAGCCCTCTTTGTCAAAGCAGCGATCGTGAATCTGTGCCTGACCGTACTGCTGCTGATCACCTCCCGCTGGTGGACAGGGCCCGTCATTGATCAAAGGCAGGATTGCGGCCACTCTGGCACAAAATCAATCCGCTGGGCTTGGCTGATTCTGATCGCATTGGTCCTGGCTACCGCTGCGCGGGTCCCAAGGATGACGCTGGGGCTCTACAATGACGAAGCGCACAACTACGCCCGTCTCTACTCTGGTGTCTGGGAGTACAATCCAGAGAAATCGCCTCTCCCAAAGCTGGATATCCCGCGTTGGGGCGAAACATTTTGGCTCAACAACGTCGGCAACAATTCACAACCGTTCTCGGTCGCCGCTAGGCTCAGCCTGACGGCAGCCCAGTCCGCAGGCCTGTCCGTCCCGGGCGAAGTGACGGAGTGGGCCGCGCGACTACCATCCCTGCTTGCAGGTCTCCTGACGGTCGTCCTACTGACCCGTCTCGCAGGGCGCACAGTCGGCGTGGTGGGGGCCATCGGCACGCTACTACTCCTCTCATTGCATGGCTGGCATGTGCGATATTCCACTGAAGCGCGTGGATACGCCATCATGATTCTCGGAGTGACGCTGATCTTTGGCTTCCTGAATGCCGCATTTCAGTCGGGTCGCTGGCGCGACTGGCTGGGCTTCGGTGGTGGCGTCTTTTTGTGCGTATGGGCCTTCATGGGCAGCGCCTATTTCATCGCGGTATTCTGTGGCCTCGTCATGATCAGACAGGTCGTCGTTTGGCGAAAAGGAGGGCATGGATTTGATCAGGTGATTCGCCCGGCGATTGCGGGTCTTTTTGCCGCGATGCTGGGGCTGCAAGCTCTGCTCCCACTCGTTCCCCAACTGCTGGCGATGATGGATAAACTGGGCAGTATCCATGGCAAAATGGGGCTCAGCTGGTGGCACGACGTGCTGGGATTCCTCACCACGGGTGTCCGATGGACCGATGGGATGCCATCCAACCCCATGAACCTGAGCGTGGCGCGCTGGCTGCACAATCAACCGTGGCAGTGGCTGGGATTGCTGACGCTGATCGCGATGGTGCTCATCGGAACCGCATCCATGATTCGTCGCGGCGGAGCACTGCGACTCATCGCCATCGGCAGTCCCCTAGCGGTGGCCTTTGCTTGGTCGATGATGGCGCGGAAGAGCATGTTCCTCCATTACTGGTATGTCGTTTATGCGCTACCTTGGGTTGGTCTGGCGTTTGGTGTGGCCCTTGCCTCGTTGGCCAACAAAGGCCGGCGTTGGATGGCACCAGTGGTAGCAGCCGTGGCTCTCTGGCCATGTTTGCACTTCACTCTTCAGTTAAGGCACAGCCCCCGCGAAGACGAACGTGCAGGCGTCGTCGGCGCGCGCGGTGCCCCCTACCCGCACTACCAAGGCGCAGACCTGAAGCACGAACCAACGACGATGTTCGCCGCCTTTTGGAGCAATGCGACCCTTTATGATCCGTTTGGCTACAAACCCGAGACCGCAGCCGAACTGGAAGGACTAGTAACAAAGGCCCGCACCGAAAAGAGAGACCTTTACGTCTGCTACGCCCATGAAACGCTGGCGCGGAGTTACTCACCCGAGTTGCTTGATCGTGTCATCAAGAGCCCAGACTTTGAATTGGTCGGCACTTTTTACGGCCAGGAAGAAGCACAGTTCACCGAGTACCTCTATCGGCTGAAACCACGGGCCGCTATTGCTCCTCCCGCTCCTTGAAGAGCTTCAGTTTTGCCTCAAGCTCCGCCTTCGAATATTGCTGCCGCACCGCCTGCATGGCCGCACCGGCAAGTTGATCGCAAACCTCATTGTCAGGGACGCCGGCATGGCCTTTGACCCACTTCCACGAGACTGCATGGCGCGCCGTATGAGAGTCTAATTCGCGCCACAGATCCGCGTTCTTCACGGGCTGCTTGGTGCTCGTCTTCCAGCCGTTGCGCTTCCATCCCGCCAGCCACTTCGTGATGCCATTGCGCACGTATTCGGAGTCCGTGTGCAATGCTACCTCGCACGGCTTTGTCAGTGCCTTCAGCGACTCGATCGCGGCCGTTAATTCCATGCGATTGTTTGTCGTCGCCGGACTCCCGCCAGAAAACTCCTTCCTCAAAGTCTTATAGCGCAAGACCACCCCCCAACCACCAACACCAGGATTCCCCTGGCAACCTCCGTCGGTATAAATCACCACCCCTGGAATGGGCTGAGTTTTTTCGCCGCTCACAATCAGGAATGAGGAATTTCGTTCAAGGTGTAGTAGCCAGTCGGATGCAAAACCGGCTCACCATCTGCGGAGCGCACGCCCTTCGCGGAGATCGCGTGAACGTGTCCCTTGGTCAAAGGAGTCACCTTCAGATTTACCGAAAGGCCGTCCGCCGCGACGGAGACGACCTCCACCTTTGGCTTCACCTGATCGACCTCTGGGCTACCGTAACTGGACTGCCAGATGTAGGTCCAGGCGTCCACGTCGTAACTTCCCGCTGCCCCAGCCGTTGAGGCATCCACCGGCTTGGTAAAGGTCAGCTCAAACCCTTCTGGCTTCGCATGAATCTCATGAATCTCAAAGGGCATTTTGCCGGTCCAGCGAACGCGCTCAAAGTCGAAGGGTTTCCCTCCGCGCGCGCCCCAGCCGCGATCCGAGCCACCAACAAAGAACGAGCCATCGTCCGCCATTCGAACACCGATCAATCCTGACTGGAAGCCTTTGAGAAATTCAAAGGAGGCCCCTTGATAGACCCCGTTCACCTTCTCCAAATACACGCGATCAACCGTGGAATAACTTTGCTCGCCCACCAAAAGCTGATCCTTAAAGGGACCAAACTTCCCATTGCGATCAAAGTCCCAGCCGGTCGGCGAGTGCCCCATCCGATCATGGGGCAGGATCACCGAAGGCGGAACGAAAAGCTGGTTCCGTGCACGTTCCGCCGTAATGCGGGTGCCACTAACACTGGCTAGAGGTTTGGGACCCATCACCTTTTCATCCCACCATTGGAGAGATTCAGGTTCACCGTGAAAAGAGCCCGGCTTCAGCCACTTCAGTGCACTGGAGCCATTCCAGATCCCTTGGTTATCCGTGTAAAAAGCATCTCCTTCTGCATTGAATCCCACCCCACCAGGGGAACGCAATCCAGCACAGGTCGGCACCATTTTCCCCTCTGGGGTGATGCGTACACACCAACCGCGATAGGGCGCAGTGGAGTGAAACGAACCTGTCAGCGTGAGCGTGACCCACAGGTTCCCTTCACGATCAAATCGCGAGCCAAATGCATACTCGTGGTAGTCGCCAGTGATGTTCCAATCGGCATTGACGGTCTCAAAAAGGTCGGCACGACCATCGCCATCCTTGTCTTTGAGTCGAGACACCTCTGGCCGCTGCGTCACATAGAGCCAACCGTCCTTCCATGCCAGGCCAAGCACCTCGTGCAAGCCCTCTGCAAAGAGCGTGAACTTTGCCTGCGTAATGTCTGCACTGAAGGCACCCGTCACGATCCAGATCTCCCCCCGCCGAGTGCCAAAGGCAATACGCTGATCGGGAAGCAATTCAATCGAGCCCACCTCGGCGATGACATTGGGAGGCAGATTGAAGGGCTCGATCTTGTAGTAGTCCGACTCAACAGGATCTGCCGCATACGAGGCAAATGGAAGGGATGCGGCACAAGCCAGAAAAAAGGAACGAAAGCTCATAAATGAAAAAGAAAGGACTCAGGTAGGTTCACTTGGCCGCTACAGGCCAGGTGTAGGTCATCGAAAGCTGCGCTGCACCATTGATCAGTTGGACGGGCACACGCAGTTCGTTGCCTTTGGCACGGAGAACGGGCTGCCCTCCATCCACCGTCAGCAAAACCTCACGCGCTGGACCCAGCGCCCATCCACCAGCTGTCGAGACCACTTTCCCGGAGGCTGCGAGGAAGATCAGATTCGCGGGATTCCCCGACGACTTCAGTGAAACACGGCGCGTCAATTTGAGAGCGCCCTCCTTGAGCGAGCCGCTGACTTCAAAGCTCTCCGACACATCGACGTCATCATAACGATAGCGGAACACAGGGAACCGCCGAGCGCCGAGTTCGTATCCCAAAAACCGATAATCAGTCGATTTCCCCTGATCTTTTGCAGAGGGAGCGGGCCAATCTGCATCCGTTCCTGTGAGCTCAGCCAAGGCGTGCTGCGGAGATTCCGCCGTCCTGACCACCCCATAGCCCAGCGGCGGTTGATTCCCCGTCCCTCGCCCTGTCCAATGGCGCTTTGCATCAATGAATGCGCCTTGCCACACCATCACCACGTTCATTTGATCGGCGTCCCAACAAAGATTCGCCCCACCAGGAAGACCTACCGCAATGCCTCTGGGAGAGCTTCCCTCGATGAAGTTGCGGTAGATCCGCGCCTCTTCTTTCACCACCAACGGGATCCCGTTGAATTTCTCTTCCTCCGTCTCGAGAGCATCTTCCCCTGGGGACCACTCGCTGAGTGCCCGCGTCGAAAAACCTGGGCCACTCCATCCAAGGAAGAGCTGCGTCTGGCCACCGCCGTCAAAATAACGCAACTCGATGTGGTGCTCTCCCTTTTTCCGATTCTTCAGCACTTTCTTCTTCACTGAGAATGGATGGATGCCGTCATGATCACTGACCTTTTTCCCATCGATCCAAAGCTCGCTGCCGTCATCAGAGCCGAACACGAATTCGTATTCGCCATCCTTTGGAAACTCCAGCGTCCCCTCATACACATAGGCGAACCGCTGTTTCCGCTCCTTGAGGTGCATGGACATATCGATCTTCCCTGCGGGCAATTGCCCTTCTTCCACGGGCGTCATTGTCGCGAACTCTGGTAACTTGCCCCATCGCTCACCGTCTTTCGGCAGATAGTAGCGGTAGTGTAGATTGCGGATCGGCGGCACAGGACGAGCCACCCGAATCATGCCGTTCATCATCAAAGCATGACCAGGAAAGGTGCAGACGAACGGTAGATCCGTCTCTTCCATCGGAGCGGTGAACTTCAGTGTATCTTGTTCGTGTGGGTTCACCAACTTGGTGTGCGCCATCACTCGGGGATGTTCAGGGATCCAAGCCTTGGTCATGCCCTCTGCACCCAGATTCCAGGCGAGCTGTGCAACCTCCATCCCCTTGTCATTGGCACCACTGGGAGCGGGTCGACATACCACGAGATTGTGCGGAAGATCATCCAGATTGTTCAAGGTAATCTCCACTTGATCGCCAGGCTCCACCTCGATCAACTCCCGGTCATACTTCATCTGTGCGACCTTGGTATTGACGGTAATTTTCACCCCTTTGGCTTGGAGCCCTGGCGTGGCCCAGCCCAGGAGGGCCAGAAGAAATAATTGCTGTAGTCTGCGCATCGAGCGGGGATCAAACACAGGCGCAGGAGTTTGTCGAACAGCAAAATTAACGATCCAGATGGATGACAAGTTGATGGCAGAGAGTAGCTTGCCAGATGAAGCGCATCCAACTGCTCACCTCCCTCCTCCTTTCGGTCACCGCACTGGTCATCCCGGCCTGCCAGACCAGCAGCCCCGCCGATTCAGAGACACATCCAGCCGGAGTCACCGTCCTGTCCGCTGGAGAACTAAAAACTGCGATGCACGGCACGGTGGATTTTTCCCAGCATGTGAAGCCCATCCTCGAAACCCGCTGCACCATGTGCCATAACAACGAGGGTCTTCCGGGGCGGATGAACCTCACCAATCGTTCAGTAGCCATTCGCACCGGCACACTTGGGACCTTCATCATCCCTGGCAATCCAGAACAAAGCAGTTTTGTCAGTCGCATCGGCACAGCCCCCAGCCACCTCAAATCCATGCCGCCCGTCGGCGAGAGGATCACCGCCGATGAAGTGGCCGTGCTGAATCGATGGATATTCCAGGGTGCCCAATGGCCAAAAGGAGCAGCAGGCACACTTCGGTAACCCGCGCCCTCAGAAAGTCATTTTGGCATGGACGGATCTGCCGCCCACCGGTAACATCTCCGCCATGTTCAAATGGCTCCCGATCCTTCTTGTTGGACTGCTCATCGCCGCATGGGCTCGTAGCATGACCCATGACGACCGTATCGTCGTCGGCTTAAAGACCCACGGCCAAATCGTCCTGCGAGGGGCCATGGGGAACTACTCCATCTCCGCCAACGAGGGCCTCTACAAGCTCGGCGAAAAATATGGCCTCGCCTGGCAGTCCAGCGAAATCAAAGTGCCTGACTCGATCCCCACCGGACCGTTTGCAACCTTCAAGAAACCAATGGACTGGGAAATTCGCGCCCCAGTCATTGTATTCCTTTTCGTGCTCTGCTTTTGGTTCTACCTCAAGCTAAAGGTCTGTTAGTTACTCGCTTACCAAGCGAGACCAGAACTGGCCGTGAAAAGATGCACCGCCGTTGGCAGACGCTTCATGAATTCCGCCAGCACCATGTGGACTTCGTCGGCATCAAAGCCGTCGAATTGAAAGCGGAAGACGGAGCTCACCAAAAAGGTCGAATCACCAACGGGCATCTCACTAACCGTTGCCGAGGTATGGGAAAAGCTGAAGCGCTCCAGGCGATGGGTGCGCATCTTGAAATAATCGGACAAAAGGTCCTGCAATACGGCCATAGCACAGTTCAGGACACTACCGCCCATTTCCGCCTCGTTGCCGCAATGAAAGGCGACACCGTAATATTCAGCAGGCAGGGATTCATCCCAGATCGCACTGTCGGAATGCGTCCCGC
>CAZCAL010000077.1:8753-14349 GCA_964496625.1 uncultured Verrucomicrobiaceae bacterium
CCCGCGCGCCAAAGCGAAGGCCTTTGTTACCGCCAACCACTGTGCCACGTCATCTACCTCTGGCTCACCACCACCGCTCAGCACGGAGGCTTTTTCTTCCGGCAACGATGCCGTCGGCGTCGCACGGACATTCAGAGTACACAGGTCATTAAAGAGACGATGCGTCAGATCCAAGAAAGCCTCAGATCCAATGTAGGCACGCAATTGAGCGATCGTGCCAGGAGGAAGTTCGATGTCATCGGTTTCGAAGGGGCGTAGTGTGGTCATGTGGGTGAGAGCGACTGAGGTGTGTGTGGGTTCTTCCATGTGTGTGCAAGGAAATTGGGGTGGAGAGTCAAATCAGGCGTCCTCCACGAGGCGGACCGGATCTGAGGAGAGAAATTCAAATTCAAGGTGAGCCACGGATTCACCGAACTTCAGCGGCACCGGACGCGAGCTGCGATTTTCAATCGTGACTGTCAGCGGGCCGCTGTGACCAGGGGAGACGATCCGCTTCATGTGCAGCACCAAACGCGGACCCACGAACCGATCATCAGGGCTAACCAACATCGCCCGCACACGTCCTGGGACTCGCAGAGACTCCTGGGTGCTGATGGTGACAAACGCGCCCGCAGGCAAATCATAGACCGGCTTCAATACCACTGGCAGACGGTCACCACTCTGTTCATTGGCCATCGTCACCAGCCCAGCCTCACCGAGTGTAAGAATGTAAGATGTGCAGGTCAGTTGAGCAGGCTGAAAGGGCTCTATACTGAGGTAATTCTCACGCACCGCAAACTCGATCTGATGATCCGCCAAGAGGCGAGTGATCGACATCTCCAGAGCTTCAACGACCTTGTTATCAGTGCGTTTCCGCTGGAACGCACGCCCCTCTGGCGAGGCCAGGTACTGCTCATGCTGCTGGCGGATTGTCATCCAGTAGCCCGGCGCCACCCCAAAGTGGTGATGCAACTTAAGCATGATGTCAGCGGAGAGCTCTTCTTCGCCGCCAATGATCTCATTTAAGTGGCCGCGACTGACTCCCATTGTTTGGGCAGCCTTCACCTGGGTCACCCCCTTGGACGAGAGAAACTCGCGAAGAGCTTCGCCAACGGAAGGGATCGAAGATGCTGAAACGGCGGGCATAAATCAGAATAGGTGAGTGCGACTCTCAATGATCATCATCGCCATTTATTGTCAGATAAACTGCGGATATGTCCAGCTTTCCATCAATAAAAGTAAACACTCTGGTTGTAATTTTCAGAGTTTTTTTGCGGCTCGAATCAGCTGATATTTAGAATTTCCAATTTTGATTTCAATTACTACTTCTTCACAGCAAATTCCATAATAATTGTTCACTTGAACAAAATAATCGCTTTTCATCCAAACAAATCAATAATGTTGGATTGTTGCTCTTATCATTTTTTTTCCTAAATCCCACTATCACCCAAACACCACGAGCCCCGGTAGTTCGAGCCTCAGGCTCCTTGGACTGCGGCAGGCCTCCTGCCGCTTTCTGGAGGCAGCCCTGCTGCCGGGCACTGGCTTTACGTTGGCCGATCCTGAACCGCTACGCGTTGGCGGAGCCGTTTGGCGTCACCATACATTCAAGTACCCTGCGCCAGCAGGGCTGGCTGGGAAAAGCGGCAGCAGGGCTGCACGCAGCCCACGGTGCTGACGCATGCGATCTCACCCTACCGGAACTGGCTCAGTGCCATCCGTCACGCTATCCCAGGAGGTCACAGGTGGCCAAAATACCCATTTCGTCACGGTATCACAGCACATCACCCAGATACGTCTGACGGTAGTGTTATCTCTTCCCAATACCAGATCTCAGTAACGCGATCAATCCTACTGCGCCAATCACCACGGCAGCAATCTCCCAGACGAAGGATGGCTGCTTGGTTCCCAGCTCGCCCCGCTTCTCCTCACCTGGGGCGTTGCCTCGCCCTGATCCTCCGGTCGTTTGCCCAGTGGCCACCCATGGGTTCAATGATTTTGTTCGCGCACGCTTGGCCGATAACCGGGACTCAAGCGCTTGGATATTCGGTTCAAACTCGACACTCCTGGCCGCTTTGCCTCCGGGGAACTGACCATTCACCTTGTCCGCAGCTAGTTTTAGTCTTTTGAGCGCGGCTTCACTCCCACTCTCCGCCAGGGTATCGGATACCCGACACAGCAACCAGTCCAGAACATTCGTTGGCCCCCAATCAAACGCAGCCAGGCACAGGCCTTCATGCTCCTTACTCGGATAGTGTTTCAACATCTTGATCCCGGCCTCGATGAAGTAAGTTTCCCCCATCAATTCGGTATATGGTCTGGCATAGATGCGGCGCATTTCGTCGGTCACGCGTTTGACCTGTGCTTCGGATAAATCGTTCCGATCGGCGAGGATATCAAGGTACTGAATCCAGTTCGCCCCCACCGAATCTCTCGCCCTAAAGTTTTGCGGATCCCCTTCAAAATAGCCTTTTGTGAAGCGGCCCCACAAAGGCTCGCGCCACTCCGGTATCGAAGCAAGATCGTGCGAGGCGCGGCTCAGTAGAGCGGCATCCGAGTGAAAGTCGCTCACCGATTCCGCCACAGCTTTGTCGAGGGCGGCCAGGGAAGGATCGCCGACACCCAATCCTGAGCGCTCAAATAGTGCAAAGGCCAAAACAATCACCCCCGCTCGGTGGAGGAACGAATATGATTCAGTGTGCGTTCTCATCGGTAGGCTGTTCGCTGTTAGATCATCGCCTCTTGGCGTGCGTCAATCCGTGTGGCCGACCTGGGCCTGTAAGACTGTCGGATCTGTCTTTCATCAGGTTGCTATTAATCTTTTCTTGGGACGCTGATTTTGCGTAATTCGTCCCAAAGTGACCCATATTCGTTAGCAAGTGACAAATCTCATGAGCAAGCGCGTTTCGTGTCTGATTGATCGGTCCTTGCCTCAAAAAAATACTCCCAGTGTAGGAAGATGCAGGGTTATCATTTGAAGCGTGAATGTAGGCATATCCTACGGTGTCGGCCCTGTCACTCAAGATGCTATTGACATAGACTATCGTAAAATAGTCGTTCGAACTGTTCGCGCCGCACTGCCCTAAAAATTGAGTGGCCCTCGCGGTAGGCGTGTAAAACATTCCACTTTCGTGAGCCAGTATCCGTAAACTGTCTTGCTCTCCACTTGGGTAATCCACTACCTCAGGGGCATCAACGAGCTCATCAGAGATGATGCGGTAGATGGCCAGGGAAGGTTGGACCGGCAGGATGATCATAGAAGAAATCACCAAGCCGTGGAGAACCCACGCATGCCGAGATCAACGCCGAAAGCTTGAAAGTGTGGGAGACGCGCAAATTGGAGCCATAGATGTATTGCCGCCAGCTAATGCCCGTGGTTGCGCGCGGCAGGCGCAGGAATGGTCAGGTATCATGCTTAAATTAGAGGTGAGAAGGTTTGAATGATTTATTGAGTGCAAATTAGAATCGAATTAATCATCTAACGTGATCGTTGTATCGAATTCGGAGATAGAAGTCCATTCGAATTTTGTGTTTGTCTGAAGTTACACCTCTCTTGTGGGCCGGGGCGTATGTCAATTCACAGCACTCTTGCTCCAGCCTCCTCGTTTCGCGAGATTCCTCCCTGGCTCGGTCCACCTCACTTCACCCCAACGCGCATCTTTTGGAAGGGAACGCTCTCACAAATGGCGATGACCATGTCCTGAAAACCGTTGCCGCTCTTCCGAGTTTTGGAGACCACCTCGCGAACTGCGTTCTTGTCAGAATAAGTCAAACCTCTTCCGAGCGCGTAAGTCATGAGGTGTTCCGCCAGATTCGAGATGATTTCCTCACTCATGTCACGCGTGAGTATCCCCACGAGCTCTTCCAGATCCTTGAACTCCTGGCCCCTCACGAGGGAACCCGTGGCATCGATAGGTTTCCCCTTCTCCTGGTCGCGCCAGCGGCCAATGGCATCGTAGTTTTCGAAGGCAAATCCCATCGGGTCCAGGAAGGCATGGCAGCCTGCGCAAGACGCATTGCTCCGATGCTCTGCAAACTGCTGTCGGAGTGTCAGACCGGATTGCCGCACCTTTTTCTCATCTAAAGGCGGCACT
This sequence comes from uncultured Verrucomicrobiaceae bacterium, assembly GCA_964496625.1. Classification (GTDB taxonomy): domain Bacteria; phylum Verrucomicrobiota; class Verrucomicrobiia; order Verrucomicrobiales; family Verrucomicrobiaceae; genus JACKQF01. The sequence goes on from CAZCAL010000077.1 coordinate 12,827, forward strand.
CCGCCGGGGGCAGGTGGTGGGGGCGTGCCGAGGATGTTCTCCAGGAGAAACTTTCCGCGTCGCACCGGCGATGTTCGCGTGGGGTTCGACGTCAGGGTCAGGATGCTCCCCTGTGTCAGCAAGCCTTTTCGTGGTGTGCCTTTGAGCGAGACCTCCACAAAGGTGTCCCCCTTTACCTTCGCGCCAGACAATCCATAAAACCGCGCAAGGCGCTCGTTGACGAAGGTGTAATCGCCGGTCAGGAACTCCATCACATTTCTGTTCTCCCGCAGAATGCGATTGAAAAACATCTGCGTCTCCCGCTTCATTGCGTAAGAGATTCCGCCCTTAAATTCTGGAAACTGACGGGTGTCGCGAGACACGATGTCCATGTCACGCAATTGCAGCCATTGTCCGGCAAAGTTTTCCGTCATAGACCATCCCTTCCAGTCCTGAATCATCCGACGCACCTCCGTGGCCAGTTGTTGACGAAGTTGCCCCTTACCTGCCAACTCCAACAACCTCTCGTCCGGCGGAGCTGACCACAAGAAATACGACAGGCGACTAGCGAGACTGAACTCATCAATAGAAGCCGCACCATCCGCCACCGTCCCCGCAGCCACTGGCAATGAATGAAAGAGGAACGATGGTGAAACTAGCATGCCCTCCAGCACGACTTGGAGTGCGTCTAATGGAGCCTCCCCTTCCTTCAATGCCTGTGAAGTCAGAGCCAACCAACTCCGCTTTTCCTCTTCGTTCAGTGGCCGCCGGAACAGTCTCTGCGCCATCCTTTGCGCCATTTGCAATACATCGGCCTCCGCAAGGGCTTCGCCAGGGATCGGCCCTTCCACTCGGGCCTGATGAAGCCAGAAATTCCGGTCTGCGTGAGTCTTTTCATCGTAGAAATCGTTCAAAAACCGCACCTGGAGTTCATGTTTGCCCACGGGCAGATCCATTTCTAAAGTGACCCAGTCCGGCGCTTGCTCGCGAGTCTTCACCGAAAGCGGCCCCTGCTTCACGCTGCCGATGGTGACATCAAACTGAGCCAGATCCGCCCCTGCCTGCTGCGCTCCCACCTTGAGCACCACCCGATATTTCCCAGCTTCAGTGATCTCTAGCGGATGCTTTACTATCCCGTTCGAGGCCAAAAGAATGGACCCAATGTCTCGCTGCGAGGTCCCCTGCCCGGTCTGAAAATCCTCACCCGAAAGCGCTATGCCGGGTAATCCAGCCGATTTACCAGCCAGAAGCCAAGCGAGAAAACGCGTGGGTTGCGGCGGCATCAATCCACGCGGACCGGCTACCTTCGCATCTCGCAACGCCAAATTACGATCTCGGCGTTTGGGATCCGTACTCGAGGTGTCCGCAAAATCGTTTACGAACCGAACATACAGGCGATGCTCCCCTGCAGAGATCAGCGCCGGCACCACGACGGACTGCCAGCCAGTTTTTTCGCCCGCGAACTCTTTTTTCACGTCAAAGGTTCCCAACTCCACCACTCCACTACCTTCGGAGACGGACAAGGCCACCCTCGCAGCTTCGGC
>CAZCAL010000078.1:0-8153 GCA_964496625.1 uncultured Verrucomicrobiaceae bacterium
AGATCGTTGCGGCGAGGTCGCCTGGAGTGACGGGGCGTTCCGCAATCTCACCGCCGTCCCGTGAGCTTGCTCCAATGACTTGACCATGGCGAAGGCCGCCGCCGGCTAAGCACATGGACATCACATACGGCCAGTGATTGCGACCATCCGTGCTGCCTTGCGTCCCGAGCGTGGGCGTGCGACCAAATTCCCCCATCGCAATGACGAGGGTATCATCCAACATGCCGCGTTCGCCGAGATCACTGACAAGGGTGGTGATAACGTGATCAAAGACGGGCAGCAGAGGGCGCAGCCCATTCCAGATGCCACCATAGGGAGGGATGTTGTCACCGTGATTGTCCCAGGTTCCTGAGGCCGAGTGATTGCTGAGGTCAATCGTGACGAAGCTAGAGCCTCGCTCAACAAGCCGACGGGCGAGCAATGCCTGCTTTGCCCAATCATGATCACCGTATCGGTCGATGACGTTTTTGGGCTCCTTGCTCAAATCAAAGGCCTCCTGCGCCCGACCACCGGCGACGATCTCGAAGGCCTTTTGGGAAAAGCTGTCCATGGCATCCATCATCCCGCTGCCATCGATATCGCGCCTCAGGGAGTCCATTTGCGTGCTGAGATCGTGCCGCGATTGCAGTCGCTCCATGGTCAACCCTTTGGGCAATTGGAAGAGCTGGCTGGCGACTGCGCCATTGAAAGGATCGTACTGCGTGCCGAGGTAGCCTCCCCAAGCGACATGAGAGCGTGACTTCAGATTCAGCACCACGTACGGCGGCATGCCTGGATGGTTCGGACCGCGATGTTTGGCAATGACGGAGCCAAAGGCAGGATAAAGATGGCCCTTGGAATTGATGCGAGGGGCAGCAGCGCGATTGGCCGTCTGCATCACCATGTTCGGCTCATGATTGCTGTTCCGGCAATCGACGGAACGGATGATCGTAAACTTATCCAGCATGGCTGCCTGCTTTGGCAAAAACTCGCAGATGTGGGTGCCAGGCAGCTTCGTGGGGATGGTCTTGAAGGGGCCACGAACTTCAATCGGCATGTCCGGCTTTGGGTCCCAGGTATCGATCTGCGAGGGGCCGCCGGTCATCCAGAGAAGGATGACAGACTTGCTTGAGGAGGCAGCCTTACCCTCAGCACGGAGCTTCATCAACCCAGGCAAGGTTAGCCCGCCGAGGCCAGCGAGGCTGGTCTTTAAGACGGAGCGTCTGCTGTGCACGACCAACCCATCCCGGACACGTGGGTTCATGAACATGAACGCGTGAGGATTGCTATGACCACTGCATGACGGCTCCCGGGGTGGCATCGGCAGTCATACGAGCGCTGACGGGGCGTTCTCTCAGATCTTGGCTGATGATAAGGGGAAGCTTGTCACAACGCTTGCCAGCGCTTAGAATTCCACCTAATTCTGCATCATGATGGACGTTCCTGTCAAAACCCTCCGTGCTGGTGAGACTCCAGCTTGGTCTGCCGCCTACCCTCTGCTCTGGGAGGCGGGTATGACGATTGCACGCATACGGCTGGCGGGAGGGCAGTTTGAGCAGGACCGCGAAGATCTCGTCAGCACGGCGGTTCAGCAGTTCATTCGAGGGCTGGTGGCAGAAAGTGGCGAAAGCTTCAATCAAATCGCCACCTGGGACGATTGTCTGGGTATGCTACGTCACATTGTCCGTTCCAGAATCATGGATTTCTTCCGCTCCCGAGAGCGGAGCCGGGAGGACGCGTTTGAGGAACTGCCGGAGGCACCCCCTGAGTTCACCCCAGACCAGCGCTTCCGCCTTGAGGAACTATTGCCGGAGGTGGACCGCCTCCAGCCTGACCCTCCCGTCCCGCAGGTGTTTCGGGATCGCTTCATTGAAGGCTGGAGCACGGACGAGATCGCTGAACGGCGGAGTATCAACCGCAACACCCTGCTTGCCCACTTTGCCAAAGGCCTGCGCACCCTGCGCGAACGCCTCACCCGCCTAGAAGGAGATTTACCATGAACCAGCCCGATCCATTTGCTGAAAATGGCGACCTCATCCGAGCCTTCGAGGAGCGCCCGCTCACTGGCGGCATGAAGGTACCTGACCGTGTGCTCTTTGACCTCGAAGACGCGCGTATTCAGGCAATCGCCGCGAAGAAGCACCGCCGTTCATCATTCCCCATCCTTCGTTCAGGCCTGCTGCGTCTTGCCGCAGTTCTGACTCTGTTAGGCGCGATCACCTGGATGTTTATCCCGCGTAGCCCGCCCACCGCCCATGTGGTCATCACCTCCCCAGGAGATGAGGTCATTGACACCCGCCCGACCATCGCCTGGAGCAGTAAAGATAAGCCGGGGCAGAAGTACGACGTCTGGATCTTGCCAGCAGAGGGGGATCACCTCACGGCACCGGTCTTGTTTGTCGCCAAAAATGTCGCCTCACCCGTCGCGTTCTCCCAGCTCAAGCCCGGACCAACGACCACCACCGCAGATTTGCAGCCCGGCACGGACTACCGTGTGCTTGTCTGCCTAGCCGATGCCGGACGTATGGCGGGCGTGCCAGTGCCCTTCCGGGTGATCGCCAGTAGTCGATAGATAGTCATCGCCCCATCCCCCACGCCCCCTCTCCTTCTCTGCCCTGCCTTACCAGCCCAGGTTGCAGACCGTGTGGCCTTGATCATCGGTAACAATGCCTACCACGAGCTGCCAGAGCGCATGAAGCTCACCAGTCCGAAAAATGACGCCACCGATGTGGCTGCCGCTCTGAAGAGGCTTGGCTACCCCCTGGTCTATGATGCTGCGTTCACGGACGCCTCCCGCGAGACCATGACCGCTGGCCAACGAGTGGTTTGCCGCCTCAGCAAGGCACACGAAGTCTGCGATCTCCTATTACGGCGGCCACGGCATCCAGATGGGGGATGAGCATTGCATTCTGTCAAGTAACACACCGAAATTGACCGGCCCCTCTATAAAAAAAACCGCGCCACCCTGCAGCGAGGCTACATCATCATCCACGACTGCCGGGACATTCCCTTTTCCACCCAGCTTGATCATGCCTAAGCGCAGGCAGAGAAAAGTGTGCACTCCGAGAGTGTCGGCGAAATTAGCGGCTACGGCCCCGGTTTTTATTTGGCCTTTGCCACCAGCCCCGGCAGCACTGCAGCGGATGGCAATGGCGCACGCAACAGCCCCTTCACCGCCGCCAGGCTCCAGGCCCTGCTGCCGGACGATCAGGTCAGTTGGACCAATCACAGCATCAAGGGCAGCTGCATTTTGGTGCCTAGCGGCAACCAGCCACCCTCGGTAAATCGACCAGCAGCCGTCCCCTCGGTCCTAGTCATGAACGGTGCGGAGATTGGTTTGGATACAAGCTCCCTGGTGGCGACGATCGATCCAATAGGCGCTTCTGTTCATTCCGGCAGCGTGATCTGCTGTGGCTCGTGGAGCTACATTGCCGCCAATCGCCCGAGGGGCTTATCCTGCTTATCGCCGCAACTATGGAGGCTTCCAGGCAGCTGATGGCGCTTCAGCAAAGGTGATCCTCCAGGCACCCGTCTCGGCTCTCTGTTTTGCTGGGTTTCGTCCATTATGCCGCAGTGTTGAAAGTCGTCTGAAAAAAATTTCACTTTCTCACAATCAAATTTTCGCCCCCACCGATTGGCCCTGTGAGCGCGGCATTCACGCTGCGTGAAAATCAAAATCACATACTACATCCATCGTCATGAAAACCATCGCCCTCATCGCCATCGCCCTCATCACTACCTTCGCAACACCTGCTGCGCGTGCGGACTACTGCCGGCCTTACGTCACCCACACCTGCGTCGTGGACAGCCGCACTGAATGCCGCTGGATCACTGATTCATGTGGCCGCCGTTACAGCTACGAGATCACGGTGGTCACCTACCGCAGCTATTACAGCAACGGGGAGACTGTCACCTTCACCCGCAGCTACCGTGGCTAAAATCCGCCAGGCCAGGAGCCACACGTTGCTCAAGCATCAGCGTGTGGCTCCGTTGCGTTGTCCACGCTTTAGCGAGCGGTTCGGATCGGAAGAGCTATGAATTCACTCAAAACTTTTTGCAGCTTTGGCCTGGATAATCCCGCTCTCCTGTCACTCGCCCAGCAACTTCCGAACCGTCGGCTCGATGGCTTCTGCCCAGATTCGGTAACCTTTTTCGTTGGGGTGCAGGTAGTCGGGCATGATGTCCTTGGTGATTAGGCCTTCTGGCGTCAGGAACTTCGGGCCGATATCGAGGTAGGTGACGTTCTTTGTGCCATCAAGCTTGGCGATGAGGCTGTTCACAGCGGCGAGTTTTTCCCTCTGGGGACCGGGCTTTTCACCACGTGGAAAGATGCCGAGAAGGAGGATCTTTGCTTTCGGAAGGCGCTGGTTCAGTTCATCCACAATGGCGGTGATCCCAGCGGCGATGTCTGGAGCGGAACAGGTGGCACTGTTGTTGGTGCCGATCATCATAACGATGAGCTTGGGTGCGATCCCATCAATGGCTCCATGCTGGAGCCGCCACAGGACGTTTTCCGTTTTGTCCCAGCCGAAACCGAGGTTCCCCGCATGCCGAGGCGCATAGAACTCGTCCCAGGTGTTCTGGCCGCGCAGGGAATACCCATCAAACTGCTCTCCACCGAAGAAGTGGGTGATGGAGTCGCCAATGAATAGAATTTGCGGTGGATGTGCCTTGACGGCGGCACTGGTGAGGGCGTGGCGTTTTTCCCAGATGTACTTGGGCCAACTGCGATCCTGCGTGACGGGCACGACGGTGCTGGGTAGGGAGGCATGACCAGGGAGAGGCTCAAAAGTCATGGCGGCGATTGAACTCATGGTCTTTCGATCTTCGGAAAAACATCTGGCCTTCAAAGCGCCACCGCTGGCGAGATCAATGGGTGCGAGATAGGGATTGGATTTGGCGATGGGGTCAGCCCCATCCAGGGTGTAGAGGATATTTTTTCCCTTGAGGGTGACGATTCCCGCAGAATCACGCTCAATGACAGGCGATGCGAATGCTGGGGCGGTCTGCACCTGAGCAGCTAGGGCGAACGGCAAAACGAGAACGGAGAACAGGACGCAGATTCTTTTCATGCGCCGATTCATAACTGCACTGCGGCAGGTCGTCCAGAGCGGACGACTACTGGAGCGAAACAGCACCCATTGCAGGGACAAGGATTTCGTCCGCAGGCTTTACGGTGGCATTTGCGGACATCTGGTTCATCTGCCGGATGCGGCTGGGCGTGGTGCCAAACATGGAGGCGATGGACTCGATAGAATCCGTGCGGTCCACGCGGTAGGAGAGCACGCCGCGGTGGCTATCTTCCACGGGGGCGGGCGTTGCCGTTGGCTTGTCAGGCTCAGGATAGGTCGGTGCCTTTGCTGCAAGGCCAGTCGCTGGGGCAGGGGGCGTGTACGTTTGGGTGGGTATGGGCGCAGGTTTTGGTGTCTTTTTGACCGGCACCACAGGCTTCTTCGCCGGGGCGTTGCCGGCAATATTAGCGCTACGACTTGAGGCGGGAATCTTCAACGGCTGTCCAATCTCGATTAGATTGGGATTGGTGATGCCGTTTGCCTTCGCCAATGCGCTCGTACTCACGTGGTACTTGGCAGCGATGACACTGAGGGTTTCGCCACGATTGACGGTGTGGTAGTCGCCGCTCGGCACCGGGGCTTTTGGAGCCGGCTTCGGCGGAACTGGGGTGTAAACGGGTTGCTGGGGATATGTGGGAACGGGCGCCGCCGTGGTTTTGCCCCCAGGAATCACCAGAACCCCACCCGCAGGGATGCGGTTCGGGTCGATGCCGGGATTGGCTTTTTGCAAAGCCGTCTGGGAGACATGGTAGCGCAGGGCGATTTCCGAAAACGTATCCCCTGGGCGGATGGTGTGATAGCCGCCGCTCGTGACGGGGGAGGGGTAAGAAGTCTTGGGTGGCGGAGCCACCGGGTAGCTGGGAGCAGCTGGATATTGAGCTGGAACGCTTTGTGTGGATTGGCCACGCCCAGGAATAATCAGAGACTGCCCCACCAACACGGTGTCATTGGACATACTGTTCGCTGCCATGATCTCGCCGGGGCTAACGCGATGATTCATGGCGATCCTCCAGAGAGTGTCACCAGGCTTCACCTGATAGATTCCATAACCGGGATTCTGCGGTGCAGTCGACCGGCTGGATGTCCGCTGTGTCGGTGCCCGGTAAGCAGGCGTTGGGTAGTTCTGCCTCTGTGCCGGGTACTGGCTGGCGCTGGGGTAACCCTGTTGGACGGGTGATTGACTGGGGACCGGATAGGGACTGGGTGCCGGGTAGCGGCCAGCGGTCGGATACTGGGAAGCCTGGGGATAGTAACCCGCTGGGGGATAACCAGCACCTTGGGTTTGCGCCCACCCGGTTGGACTCACTACGGATAAAAGGATTCCCATCAGGAACCGTGTATAGCAGAGTCTCTCCGCAGATCTTAGGAGCACCTGGGAGGAGGCAACGGGGGAAGTGGGTTGCCGGGATGTCATTCGCCTAATTTATTAAAATTAGAAGTTTGAGCAAATCGATTTTTTGACAATATTAAATAAATCCACAAATTCCAGCATCACCGATTCCCCTCAATGAAGACCGTTTTTGCCTCCACTTGCCGCTCCGCAGCGATGCTGTTGGCTCTTGGATTGGCATTCGGTTCGTTGTTCTGGCTGAATCACCTCCAAGCACGAATGGCCGGCGAGGAAATCGCCATGAAAGGCTGGCGATGGAAAGCGGCCGCCACAGCGAAGCACACGGCAGACATCACAACAGGCCACGGCGAGGCTAAAACACCCCTCAAGCCCATCCAGACCCCACCACCTGCGCCGGTATCGCCACCAGAGCCGGAGGAGGCTGTCGAATCACCGCCGCTCGTCTTCGTCGATGCAGGTCATGGCGGGATGGACGGTGGGGCTGTGGCGCACGGCATCACGGAAAAAATCACCGCCCTAGACCTCGCCAAACGGGTGGCGAAGATTCTGGAGGCTGCGGGTGTGCGGGTGGAGATGACCCGAAAAGACGATACCTTCGTTGCGCTGGAAGAACGGGCTAATATGGCAAATCGCGCGGGCGCAGACCTCTTCGTGAGCGTGCATTTGAATACCTCCGGTGGTGAAGACGATGCGCGAGGGATTGAAACCTACTACGCACCACAAAAAGCGCTCTCAGCACGGTTAGCCCTGCGCGAACTCGTCAAGATGAACACAGGAGCAGGCATTCTTGACGACCGCAGCGAGAGGCTTGCGGAGACGGTGCAGCGGTTTGTATGCAGAACGACAGGAGCACAAAATCGCGGTGTCAAAGAGCGCAACTACGCCGTCGTCTATCGCACAGTATGCCCATCCATTCTGGTCGAGTGTGGCTTTATCACGCACAGTGGCGAGGCTGAGCGACTGAAGAACTCAACGCATCGAGAAAAAGTCGCGGAGGGTGTCGCAGACGGCGTCGTGGCCTTTCTGCGGGCGCAAGAGGCAGATCCGACGCGAGGCCTGAAGTTCAAGCCACCTGTGGCAGAGACACCTGACCACGAACTCCTAACGGGACCGTAACCACGGTGGGTTTCCCAGTTGAAACTGGGACCGATCCGTGTGGAAGATGAGACGCATGGGCTCCGCAAAAAACGCAAACACCTCCGACATCGCCCGCTACGCGATGTGGGGCAGCGTTTTACTGCTCGCCGTGGGATCGGCGTTGTACTGGGCCTTTTGGTCGGTGAGCTATCACTGGAACTGGTCCGGCGCGTGGGAATACCGGCAGCAGTTTGTGCTGGGCTGGGGCATGACTTTGGTCGCGTCCCTCGCCGCGATGATTCTAAGCGTCGCCTTTGGCATCGCCTTCATGCTTGGTCGCAGAGCACATGCATTGCCGGTGAAGCTCTTTTGTGGTGGAGTCGTGGAAGTCGTCCGCGGCACACCTCTGCTGGTCCAGTTGCTGGTGGGCTACTATGTGGTCGCGAATCTTTTTGGGCTGGATCGTTTGCTGGTTGGCATCGCTGTACTGGCCCTTTTTGAGGGCGCCTACCTCTCAGAGATCTTTCGCGGTGCCGTGGAAAGCATCGGCGCCTCCCAACGTGAAGCTGCGCGGGCGGTGGGCTTTAACACCTGGCAAACCTATCGCTATGTGATCTTCCCACAGGCATTGCGGCGGGCGCTTCCTGGCACCACTGGGCAGTTGGTCTCGCTGG